>JAOABV010000043.1 GCA_026418155.1 candidate division WOR-3 bacterium
CCATTAGGCAGAGCAGTAATGGGAGGAATGCTCGTTTCAACATTCCTGACACTGGTATTTATACCAACATTATATACAACATTTGAACAAAGACGAAAATGACCCGCTTCACCATTCAATATATGCTGAATACTATTCGCCAAAAGTTTGATTTTCCAATTATGCGGTATTGTTTATCGGTCGTGCAAAAATATTTACGCTCTCACACTATTCGCCGAAAGTTTGATTTTCCAATTATGCGGTATTGTTTACCTGTCGTGCAAAAATATTTACGCTCTCACACTATTCGCCGAGAACAAATAGTTTACACCTTGGTCGCTTTTGTGTGGTGCGGGATTTTGTTAACTCCATTTCTTATAACTTCGCATCTTATGGCACAAACGGACACAATTATCTCCGTTGATACCACCACAACCCTATCCCAACAGGACTCATCTGCATTACAAAAATATTTAGTCCCTCATATCATTCGCAATGAACGAATCGACTATGAAGTCGGAATGGTCTTTTTTGAAAAATATTTAGTGGTATCATCTCAAGACTCAATCTATTTAGGCATTGAAAAGATTCTACCGCTTCCGGAATATTTCCAATACCAAATTACCCAAAAAATAATTCAAGAATATCAACAAACTCGTGAGACATCTCAATCCCAACAACAAACAGACAATCTACCCTTTGACCGTTCAGGTTTAATCCCGGATATAAATTTACCCCGAATACCGCTGTTTGGTGAAGGTAGTAAGATTAATATTTCTGGTAGTGACCGAATCAGTTTTGGAGGCAGACAAACTTTTTCATCTGGCTATACGCAGACTACTGAACCGAGACGACTATTGCCGGAATTAGAGATGAAACAAGCCTTGAGAGTGCAAGTAGAAGGCACAGTTGGCGAACGCACTAAAGTGCTTATTGACCATGATTCGGAACGCCAACTTGAAGGTAAAAATACTGTAAAACTCTCTTATACCGGCACCGAAGACGAAATTGTGCAAACATTAGAATTTGGTAACACCCGTCTGGCTATACCCGGCACGGCTTATACCGGTGATTTGCCCGCAACCAAAGGATTGTTTGGTATGACCGGCAAAGGCAAAATCGGTGATGTTGATTTATATGTCGTGGCATCCCGAGAAGAATCACAAGGAGAAACTAAAGAATTTCGTGGCTCAATGCGAATCATGACAGATACTATCTTTGCTTATGAATTTCTGCGAAGAACATTTTATATTCTGCCTGTACAAAATAGCCAAATACCGATTACTAACCTCAAAGTTTATGTTGACGACCGTAATCGCGCAAATAATCTTCAAGAAAATGCCGAACCGGCAATTGCCACAATCTATCCTGATTACCCTGATAGCGCGCCTAATTATCCCTATGACCGGATTGGTGGCGACTTTGCCCTGAAAACAAGAGGTAAAGATTATCAAGTTAACGAACAACAAATAGGTAATACTTGGCAGTATATCATTGAATTCACATCACCTTTACCCATAAATTATGCGGTAGGCGTAAGTTATATCCAAGGAACAGATACCATTGGCGGAAAAATTTCTCAGGACTCCTTGGTCTTAAGATTATTGAAAAGCACCCGACAAGATACTGCCTCCCAATGTTGGAATCTCGAAATGCGAAACATTTATGCTCTTGGTGCTAAAGATGTGAAGTTAAACGAGATAAAAATCGTGCGCTACGAACAAGGCACACCATCTGACCCAGAATATGAAACTCACGGTTCAAGAAAAGGAGAAACATTTATTAAAATCTTAGGATTAGACCCAGATGCCGATGGAACCGTCGAATGGCCCTACTTTGATGGACCTCGCGGATATATCATCTTTCCCAAACTTAAACCATTTGCCGACACAGGTCTTTCAGTAAGAGATGATAGCGTGATATATTATAAAGACTATCTCTCAGGTAATGAAGGACGAAGATATTTTATCGTTTGTAAATATTCAACAAAAAGAACATCGGTAATTTCTTTAGGCCAGTATGATATTGAAGCCGGCTCAGAAAAAGTTTATGTCAATGATGTTCTGCAAACCAGAGATATCGATTATGAGATTAACTATCAGACCGGCGAGTTGAAATTCAAGAAAACACTACCACCAGATGCTAATGTTAAAGTCAACTATGAATATCGGCCGATATGGTCCTTAGCCCAAAAGTCTTTAATTGGTGTCAGAGCCGAAACCAAAAGCCAGGCTTCGGAAAATGCCGAATGGAAAATAGGTACAAGTCTTTTCTATCGTCAAGAGGGTATGCCGGAATCAAAAATCTCTTTAGGTGCCGAACCATTTCAGCGGTTGATTGCCGAAGGCGATTTGTCTTATCGGTATAAAACAGATTTAATTACATCTTTACTGGACCGAGTGCCTTTATTAAGAGCACAAACTCCAACATCATTGGCATTTGGCATCGAAGGCGCGATGTCCGTTCCTAATCCTAATACCCGCGGCGTGGCATATTTAGACGATTTCGAAAGCACCACCATTACGCAAGATATCTCAAATCGGGCATTGCTATGGCAATTCGCATCCGTGCCCGAAGGAAAAGATACAAGTTCCTTTGCTAAGTCAAGACTATTCTGGTATAACCCCAGTTCCCGCATCAGAAAAGATTCCATCTTTGGTCCGAATATTGGAGAAGAAGGCTCGCAATACGAAGAATATCTTAAAATAATCTTTACACCATCAGCAGTGCAACCAGAATCAAGTTGGGCAGGAATGATGACATGTATTTCCCAAACCGGTCTTAATCTTCGTGATGTAGAAAATCTGGAGATAATTATGCGCTCGTCAGATAATCGCGGCCGATTGCATTTTAGTGTTGCAACACAAATTGATGAAGACGCACCCCGACGAACAAAATCAGGTAACATCGCAGGTTATAATGGAGTTGAAGATTCTGAAGATAAAAACAATAACGGCAAACTTGATGATGCTCCTTTTACAGAAGATACAGGCATGGATACGATTTTAGGCGCAGATGCCAATCTTGTTCCTGGTGATGATGGCAATGATGATTACGATGCATTCTCAAATCCTATCGGTTCTGAAGGAAATCGCCGATTGGATAGAGAAGACATTGATGGTAACGGATACAGTCGTCGCAATGATTATTTTGAATGGTCGGTGTATTTGGCGGATAGTGCGTACTTTAGTCCGTTAGTAAATGGCTGGCGGATATTACGGATTCCGCTTATGGATTCATCTCAGATAAAGCCCCTTATCTACGGCTTGCCGAAATGGGAAGACATTCGAAATTTCCGTATCTGGTTTTCTGGATTTGATACTACGACAACTATAGAAATCTATACCCTATCCTTTGTCGGCTCAAAATGGCAAAACGCCCAAGTTCGTGGAAGTGGTTTGTCGTTAATTGATTCTTTGGAAAAGGTATCAGTTTCGCAAGCCAGTCGTAAATCGGTGCCTAATTATTCTTCGCCGTTTTCTTTGAAAAGAGACCTGACTACTGGTCAATTGGAGTTTGAGGCGTCTTTGGCTATCGCTTATGATAGTATTTTGCCTTCTCATTGGACGATTGTGGAAAAGTATCTGCCTTCTAAGGAAGATTATCGGGAATATCAGTCTATTAAGGTTTATGTGCATAATGATGTTAATGACCCGGTCTTTTATTTTCGGTTTGGTGGTGATTCGCTTAATTTTTATGAGTATCAGATTCCAATTTCGCATGCTTCGGCTGTGCCTGGTAAAGATGGCTGGTATGAGTTGTCTGTTGATTTGGATTCGTGTGTGTTGGTTAAGTTTCTGAAGTCTTCTCGGGATACGATGATTGGTCGGTATCGGGTTTTCGGTTTGCCGGCTCTGTCTGATATTAGATATCACGCGCTGGGTATTAAGAATATTAGTCAAAATAGAATCTCAGGTTCGATTTGGGTCAATGATATTCGGCTGGTTGCTCCTTATCGGGAAGTTGGTTATGGTTTGAGTTCTAATTTTAGTTTGATGCTTTCGGATTTGGGCTCGGTGAGTGTAGGTTTTACTTATTCGGACCCGAATTTTCGTCGGTTTTCTGAAGGTCGTGGTGTAAAGACCGGTGGTTTTGGGACTTCGCTGAGTTATTCGGGTAGAGTGAATCTGGACCGGTTTCTGCCGGCTAAATGGGGTGTGAGTTTTCCTTTTGTTTTTCGCAGGTCGCATAATCGAGCCGTGCCTAAGTTCTCAAGTAAATATCCTGATGTGTCGAAGCGCCTAAACCGTTTGACTAAATCTTTAGCCGCCCTGGAAAAATCCCAAAGTGTCAGCAATGACTTGAGTATGTCTATTTCTAAGTCGCAATCGAGAAATAAGTTCTTAAATTGGACGCTGGATGCTTTGAGTTTTAACTGGTCTCAGCGTTCTCAGGTCAATGAGAATGTGTTGAGTCGGGATACGTCTTTTTCTCAGGTTAGTAGTGTTAATTATCAGATTTCGCCAGATTTAAGTTTTACGCTTGGTGATATGGAGATTAGTCTTTTTCCGAATCAATTTCGGGTTGGTCTGGATATTGCTTCAACTCAAGGTAAACGATGGAGTCGTCGATATGCGGCTACCGGGCAGGATTCGCTTTGGACTTTAGTGCGGACTGATACTGCGCGAACCGCTAATTTGGAAGTTGATGTTGATTGGCAGATGGTAGAGGATTTTAATTTTGGTTATTCGTATGCGGGTGAGCGGGACTTAAAAGTTTCTTCGGTTAATGCGGATAATTTATTTGGCCGTGTCAAGTTGGGCACTGAGACCAATCGTAATGAAAATCTGAATTTTTCTTATGAGTTAGAACTGGTTGAGTTTTTAAGACCGAGATTGGAATATTCCGGTGAATATGAGGAGGGTAAGATTCGCACTGCGCAAGGTTATTCGGATTTAAGAAATTTTTCGGCGGGCTATGATTTTGATATGACGACGGATTTATCGCTATCTAATCTTTTAAGTCGGTTATCGGAGAATCGTTTTGTAAATTCTCTATCCAGTGCAATTCAAGATATTGATTTGAATTATTCGATTAGTGGTAGTAGTGCGGTTCAATCGGTTAATAAATCGGCGCCGTGGCTTTTCCGCTTTGGTTTTGTTAATAGGTTAGATACCAGTCAGTATCGGTATGCGACTACGGCGCGTCTGCGGTCAAATGATTTTTCGGCTTCTACGGGTCTTCGGTATAAGATGTTTTCGCTTTCACCCCGGTATAATCAAACCGTGAGTCGAAATTATTATGTTCAAGATGTGAGTGTTAATCAAACTATTGCCTGGCCTGATTTGACGGTTAATGTTAGTGAAATTCAGCGATTGTTATTAGGACTGGCAACGAGTTCGGAATTATCCAGTAGTTATCGCCAGCAATTGACGCGTTCGGGCACAATGTTTCGGGACTCGTTACGACTGGAAGGTAGGCGTATTGGTAAGTCGCAAAGTTTTAATCCGTTAGTTAGTTGGCAGACAACTTGGAAAGGACGGCTGACTACTAATATCGCAACCAGTTATACGCAAAATTTAGACCAGGTGTTCTTAAGTGGTGGCCAACTGTCAAAACAAAAGACCCAGCAACGGAGCGCAACAGTGTCGGTCGGTTATGCGCTATCTGCCAGTAAAGGCATTCCGCTACCATTTCTGCGCCGAGTTCGGTTATCATCAGATTTGAATTTTACTTGGAATTTACGGTATAACGAGTCAGGTACAGAAAATACCACGATACAAGGTATCACTACCCGCACGCGCAATGACCGTGATATTAGAACTGATTTAGGCACTTCGTTTCGAATTTCCCAAAGTGTTGAATCCGGACTTTCTACCGGCTATTCGGCTTATCAAGATATTTTACAAAATCGTGGCACAAAATCAGTTGATGTTAATTTCTGGGTCTTGTTTAAGTTTTAAGATGAGACTATTCGCTTTTCGGGCTACGCCTTTTATTTTGTGTCTTTTGCTGATGGCTCTTGCTTTTTCGCAGTTAACTTTTGCGACGGATACTCTGCATCTGACTTTGGATTCAGCAATTGAACGGGCGCTAAAGAATAATAAGGTGATTCAAATTGCTCAAGAAAAGGTTAAGGTCCAATCGCTAAATAAAAATATTGCCTTGGCAAACTTCTTTCCCCAAATCAATCTCACGGGCACTTATACCCGTTTGTCTTCAAGTCAAGGTTTTCCCTTGACAGTTCCTGTTTATGGCAAGTATCCCTTTCCGGTTTATAATCCCCAAACCGGACAATTGATTGGTATTACGGAGAGTATTCCAGTTATTGTTGGTGCGGTTACGGAAACTTTAGAGATGGTTAAAAAGGACAATTATAATCTTCAAGGTCGAGTGAGCCAAACGCTATTTACTTGGGGTAAACTCTTAAACGCCTATAAGATTGCCGAACTTAATTGGGAAATAGAAAAGGAGAATTTGCGCAAAACCGTATCGGATTTGAAATTGAAAACAACCGAAGCATTCTATCAAGCATTACTGGCAGATAAAGGACTTGAACTCATTAATGAGTCTTACCAACAGATGGCAAGACATATTCAACAAATTGAAAAACTATATCAGAGTGGTCTGGTGGGGAGACTGGACTTATTGCGAGCAAAAGTCCAATTAACCAATATCCGCTCCCAATTACTCAGAATGGAAAACGCCAAAAATCTAAGTTATGACGCATTACGACTAATCTTAGGACTTTCTTCTGAAGTGCCGTTAGCCTTAAAAGACGATTTTAGTTTTGTGCCGCAAGAGATTCAATTGGATTCAGCCCTATCAACCGCACTATCCGAACGAGTTGATATTAAAATTATGCAAAATAACCTAAAGATTCTTAAAAAGACCTATCAAATTCAAAAGACCGCAAATCTACCTTCTCTCTTTTCCGCAATTAATTACGATTACAAAAAACCATATAGTTTTACGGAAAACGATTGGGGTAAAGATTATAATGTGACTATTGGTGTGCAGATGCCAATTTTTACCGGCGGCGCTAATCTCTATAAAATCAAACAAGCCAAATCCCAATTAAACCAAATAGAACTCGGTCTGAATATGCTTAAAGATGCCGTGCAGTTAGAAATAAAGAGTTTATACTTTAATTTACAACAAGAGAAAAATATTCTCTCATATCAGGATGAAAATGTTAAAACCGCAGAACAAGCACTGTCTTTAGCCGAAGAAAAATATCAGAACGGACTCATTACTAATTTAGAATATATTGATACCCAACTTGCCTTAACCCAAGCAAAATTTGACCGGCTAAATGCAATTGCCAATTGTATCCTTGCTCAAATAAAACTCTTAAACGCTATCGGCAGATACTGATGATATGCTAAAAGTAGATTACAGAAGGAAACTAATTCTTGGTAGACATTGATAGGTGAAAAACTGATATGCAAAAAATAGATTACAGAAGGAAACTTAGAGTTTACATTTGTTAACAAAGGAGCCATACAATATGAGAAGAATCTTAAATACTTTTATCCAGCATAGCCGAACTAATATGAGAAAAATTTCAAAAGTTTTTATTCAGCATAGATACAATCTATCTTCAGTAAAATATTCGACAAACAGCCGACGAACAATTAAGATAATACTATATGCGATATGCTATATGCTCTTTGCTACAATAAGTTTAATTAGTTGTCGCAATCAACGAACCGCTCAAGAGAAAAAAAATATTCAAGCAGTTGAAGTAATCACAGTTAATATAGGCACAGTGAACCGTTCAGTAACTTTATATGGTGCAATCTACGGCTCTTCCCAAGTAACTATCTATCCGAAAATCGCCGGTCGCGTAACCCAAATCGTAAAACCTGAAGGCAGTATGGTTAATGAAGGCGACACGGTTCTTTATATTCTCAATGATATTCCAGGAATGGATTATAAACCAGGTCCAGTGCTTTCGCCAATTGCAGGTATTGTGGGTAAAGTTTATGTTGATATTGGTCAATCCGTAGCTCCACAAATACCAGTAGCAACAGTTGCCAATTATACTGAGCAGGTTAAAGTCAAAGCCCCAATCTCAGACCAAGACCTTCCGTATGTGAAGAAAGGAACTACAGCCCAAGTATCGGTTACTACCTTAGACAATGAAATCTTTTCTGGCACTGTTACCAATATTTCCAGTATCCTTGACCCAATGTCAGGTTCGGCGACTATAGAAATTACAATTCCCAATCAAAATAGACGCTTAATTCCAGGTATGGCGTGCCGAGTCAATCTTCTTTTAGAACAGAAAAAGGATGTGATTACTTTGCCTTTAACCGCGCTTTTTTCTAATAACTACACTAAGGTTTTGGTTGTAGACAAAGATAATATTGCCCGATTTCGTGAGATAAAAGTCGGATTGATGGGCGATGAATTGGTTGAGATAAAATCAGGCTTAGCGATTGGTGAAAAAGTCATCACCACCGGCAAAGAATGGATCTCTGATGGCGAGAAAGTAATCCCAATTGAAATCAGCCAATAATCCTGATAAAACTACCTGATGAAACGATTGAAATGTCAAGAGTTAAAATGTGCAAAAGCTCAAAAGTTTAAAAGTTTGTAATTATTAAGGCTTGGAATTGTTGGTAGTATCTCAAAATATACTTGGTTGATGGCAGATAATCGGGTAAAATCAGTCGCAATGCCGATTTTGAAATTGACCGGTATCTCATAAAAGAAAAGAGTTTGCAGGTTCAATTCACTACCAATTGTCATTAATGTTCTATCAGTCTTAAATCGATGATGTTCAAACTTACTACCAATATCATAAAAGATATTACCTGAGATGTTCTTAAAAAATACAGGAAAAGTTCCCAGTCCGCGCTCGAGCCAGAATAATGGAAAACGATACTCCAAAGTTGCTTTAAGAATATGTTGAGTCTTTATCTCATTTTCTTTATAACCTCTAATATTTGATTGTCCCAGAGTATAAGAGTTGTGTGCAATCGTATCGCCCCATGAGAATCCAAAATGTAATGAACTCATCAGAATGTGATGCCGAAACGGTAAGTTCAAATAATTGTTGGTATGAATATCGATTTGGGTCAAGTTATATTCACTGGCTAAAAGTTGGGAATAGTGATAAACTGACAACGATAGATTTGTTCCTTGTTCTGGGCTAATTGAATACGCATAATATTTAGCATTACTAAAACCATACGAAATACCCATACCACTCATCAGATAGTCATCTTTATTAAGAGCATAACTCAATGATAAATCTTGATACTGAGTAATTTTTCTCCATTGGAAGGTGTTGATTAATCGACTGTGAATTTTCCCTTTATCATAATACCCACTAATTTGGATGGTTGGCTGATAACGGTCAAAGATATAATCAAGATAGATGCTTGGCTTCTTATCTTGTAAGTTGTAAAAACCTTGAATGAGATAACTGTGTTGTAAGAGAGCATCGGCACCATAAGTAAGTGCTCCAATGGACCAAGAATTATAATATTGGGCGATAGGTAACCAGAATTGGGGAAGGACCGAAGGAAATGGACTATAATAATAAAGTGTTGCTTGAATGGTGTCGGGCTGAATATCATTTTCTAAACTACCTAATGGTGCAATATTGGTAGTAATCAGGCTTATTGAGTCTAAATTAATATCCATTATATGAATATTATAACCATTAGCCGAATAGAGTAAAAACGCCAGTCTTTTGTTATCAGGTGAAAGTGTTGGTCGGAAGGCGCCAGTTAACACATTGGTGATTTGATAAGTTCTACTTTGTTTCAGATAATAAGCATAGATATTAAAGACACCATTACGGTCAGAACTAAATAACAGATATTCACCATCTGAAGACCAACAAGGATGAATATCTAATGCTTGGTCTTGAGTAATCGGAGTTAGCCAGCCGGTCTCAAGATTAAAAAGATAAAGGTCCTCAAAACCACCTTGTTGCCAAATAGCAACGCAAATTTTTTTGCCATCTGGTGAAAATCGGGGGTTGGCATATTGCATATTGCCATCACTATGAGTCAAAGGAATCTTCTCTTGATTTTCTAAATCCATTAGAAATAAATTGGTCTGACCAAGTTCATTGCCAACAAAGATTATTTTATTGCCCTCAAGTGAAAGGTCTGGGTCTGATGCTCTTAAGCCATTGGTGATTCGCTTGAGTTTTTTCGTGGTCAAATCATAAAGACAAATGTCATCATAGATATAATAGTTTTTATAGACTTCTCGGATACTAAAGATAAGTTTTGTGCCATCCTGGGAAATGTTCAAAGGTGAACTAATTATCTTCTTAAGTAAAGTCTTAGTCTTATTTTCCGTTAAGTCTAATACTTTTATTGCAGGAAACTCGTGACTGTTTTGAGAAAGATAATAGATTTCATTGCCATCTCGAGAAAAGACCGGTGAGTCAAGATAGAATCCTTCATTTGTTAATTTAGTTGAAGGTGTTAGCGGGTTTTGAAGGATTGATTCGATTTCGGTTTGATATTCATTAATTATTTCTTTCTGCCAATCTCGCCATAAAGCATAGATACTTTTGCCAAAAACTTGTTTTGCCCGGATATTAATAAAAAGTGGTAGTCCGCTACTATGCTTACGAGAATAATCGACTAATTTCTCTTTACCATATCTTTGGGCTAAATAGGCATAAAATTCACCACCATAAAGATAAGGTGTTTCGCCACCAGGAAATTGTGCCAATTCATAAGTGACACATTTATCAACCGGAAATAAGTTTTTCTCTAAGACCGCAGTTCTCAGTTGCATCTTATGATAAGTGCTCTGACATCTACCTTTACCGGTAAATTTAGTTTCATTAAATACAGAGAATCCCTCGTGAAAAAACAAGGGCATTGCGACATTAGGCAGTACGATTCTACCAAATATCTTTCTTAATAATCTCGGTAAGCCCAAAGCCATATCCATATGCAGAATGTGAGCATATTCGTGGGTAATGAGATATTCTAACCAATCATTATAATTAACTAACATATCTTTAGGAAAAGTTGGACTTAAAAATATCAGATTATTAGGAAATGGTGTTGCCCAGCCTGAAACATAATCGTAAAAATCACTGAGGACAACATTAGTCTTACCTTTTGGCTTCCAACGCATAAAAAGGGATAATCGTTTATGCACATCTTCACAATACCAGGCAACTTTTTTTGCCAGTGCTTCGGCATCATCATTATGAGATTGTGATGCGAAATGTATTGAGAAGTGGTCAGTTTCCAAAGTATACCATTTTAGTTTTGGGTCAAGTTTGGGCAGGGGCAAGAATTGACTTATTGCTAAACTCACGAAGATTAGATAAGACATTATTAGATACTCGTAATTCTTTTGATTAAAATTGTTGCATAACTTCCCTTAGGCAGAAAGAACGACACAGTTTGTTTGTATTTCTTCGGATATAAATCATCATTCATTGGTTCAGTTATTGTTATATTTTTTGGTAAGACAATGGCTTTTCGTTCATACGGCTTAAAAAATAGTCCTTTGATACCCAAATGGATTTTTAGGTCTTTTAATGAGATATTTTGATTAATTTCTCTTGATTCTTCTGAAAGCACTTGTTCCATTGCGGATTTTATTTCGGCATAGTGAGACTTTGATTTATGTTTTTCAGTTGGGATTGCCGAGTTGGAGAAGTTATTAAAATCTGCCAAGGTTAATTTATAACTTGGCGCCGGAACTACTAAATCCCTTAGATAATTAAATTCCGCAGAAGAAAGTTTCTCATAAAAATATAGTTCGCCAAAACGATATTTTACTGAAAAATATTTTATCTTCCGATTTTGGATTAATTTTTTTAAGGTCTCATTCCACAGATATGCCTGATAAGCATTAATAAACATTTCCAATAAGTCCCGTCTAATAGTCTTAATTGCACCCTTAAAATCTTTGGGATGTTCTTGAAGATAGTGTAAAGGATATCGGAATTGACCTAAATCATAAGGCGCCTTGAGGCACTTTTGCCAATTGCCCCAGTTTTCTAAAAGATATTTTTTAAGTCTTCGGGTTTTACTATCATCAAATTTTGATGGTGTTGCCAAATAGAGTTTCAGGGCACCATTATAATGTTGGAAAATCAATTTCTGGGCAATAAACCCTTTTTGGGCTCGACCCGAACCCATCCTCTGCTCATCATAATAATTAGGAAAACCATAAGTCTTAATTACTTTTAGATTTTGGTTGATATATTCAATCTCTTTTTGATTAAGGTCTCGTATTGTTATCTGAAAAGCATTGCCCAATAAAGAATTGATAGTAATCGGTTCAGGTGATGTGCCCACAAAAGATAACTTAAAATTCTTTTCGGCAATATCTAATTTTTCCAAGTTTTTAATTGAAATAAATTGAATGGAATGACTGTAACGGTCTTTGATGCCAGCCCGACCAATATCTTTTAATCTATATTTCCGGGATAAATAATCCAGTAAATCAAAAGTATCCCAAAATTTCTTTTCCAGTTTATAAATTGCATAAGGACCAGATTGATTAAAAGATATGTTGACTTTTTCTTCAACATAAAAGTCATCAGGCAAGCATTTAATCTTCATTTTAATCTGATTGGATTATGAGCGCTTGAAAAGTTGCACTAAATATAAGATAATTCCCGCAATAGTAAAAGCGAGGATAGCGATAATATTATCATCGGTATCAATAAACCTCGCTGTAATCAATTTTGGCAGAGGTTTTGATTATAACCGAGTATTTCTAATAATCAATAAAATTCCGATACCAATAAAAAGTAAGCCCGAGATAATATGAATGATTCTAACGGGTAAGATTTTCTGTAGTCCAGCACCGACAATAACACCTAACAAGGATGATAAGATTAAAGCACAGGCAGAACCTAAAAAAACAATCCAAGGTGATTTACCTGAAGCCGCAAAACCGACAGTGGCTAATTGCGTCTTGTCACCGAGTTCGGCTAAAAATACCGAGACAAAAGTCATCGCAAAAAGTTTAAAGTCCATTATGCTTTCCTCCAAAGATATTTATTAAATTAAACACCGCATCGGTCATCTGAAACGGATTTTTATCTATTAAATCAAAGGCAACATCGGGCATCATCTAATCCTGTGTCTTATTTATAATTACAATAACATTGAAGTCCATTGCGGTCAGAAAATTTATTATAAATCATAGTGAAAACTAAAAGAAAATCAAGAAATTATTTATAATGACACATTCAATTATTTGAACCTCCATCTCTTAAAAGCAGAACTTAAATAAATTCAATAAGACAGAAACTATTCATATCAATCTGCTACCAATATTAAAAACTATTTGACATAATTCTATATCAATACTATAATCCCATAATGAAAAATGATAAGGACTTTTACAATTTAACAGAAAGGCGGTGATGTAACAATAAAAAACACAAATACTTTTTAGTATTTTAATACAGAGCAAATTCAGCTCAGAAAGGAGTTAAAATGGCAAAATGTCCATTTTCTTGGATTCAAGTTACAAAACCTCCAGGGTGTTTAGGCGGTTTATTTGGTGCAAAAGAGCAACAAGTTTGGGAACCTCAAGAATGTATGGGAC
>JAOABV010000044.1 GCA_026418155.1 candidate division WOR-3 bacterium
GAGTAAAATTCAGTGATTTTAGTTTCTACAATAGCGGAAAATTATTTTTCTCAAAAATCTATTTACAAAATTAGGATTGGAGAATTAACAATCTCAACAGAGAATAAAATCATAGAAACTAAAATATCAAAGGGCAAAATACTTTTGTCATTCTGAAATTTAATTTAGCATCTCAAAATCACCATAGTCTTTGGCATTTGAGATTATTTATTATGCTCAAAATGATATAGGTGAATAGTATCTCTGATAATTGTGGTCTGAAAGCATATCTGCCTTATGGAAATTTGCAGACTTGACTAAAAAATTCTAAAGTATTATACTACAATACTGATGCCTCAAATCGGTATTCCGCGTGCATTATATAGTTATTATTATTTTCCACTGTGGCAAAAGTTCTTTGAAATGCTTGATTGTGAAATTATTTTATCACCGCCAACCACTAAAAAAATATTATCTGAAGGAGTAAAAATTGCTCCTGAGGAAATTTGTCTTCCGGTTAAAACTTTTTTAGGGCATTGCGCTTACTTAAAAAATCAATGCGATTACCTTTTAGTTCCCAGAATGGTCTGCATGCTAAATGAAACCCAAAACTTAAAATATGGTTGTCCTAAAGCAATTGGTTTACCTGATATAGTTAGCGCATGCTTTTCTGATTCAATAAATGTAATTGAACTGACAATTGATGAAAGGAAGATTAACCAAAGACATGCTTATTATAAAATCGGTCAAATTTTCTCAAAGGATAACAAAAAAATTGAGAACGCTTATCAATCTGCCATTACTTCAGAGTTGGGCTTAGGCTTTGCAATAAGAAAATGGGCACTCGGTGTTAATTTCTCAATAATAAGAACCTCGGTTTCTGAAAATCATTATATTCAACCTGCGATTGGTCTAATTGGTCATCCTTATCTTATTTATGATGCCTATATCAGTCTTTCCTTAATTGACTTGATTGAAAAATTTAATATAAAAGTCATAACGCCTAATGACCTTAATTTTCAAGAAATTAATTTAGACAATAATGGACAAAAAAAGATTTCGTCTGGTCAGAATCGGTCAAAACTAAATAATACCCAAATTAAAAATAATACCCAAATTAAAAACGAAGCAACTATAGCATCTTGTTGTTCTATGGCTCAGCATCGCACACAAAAACACCTTATTCTAAGTAGAACTTCGGATTATTTAAAACAATTAACTAAAGATGTCCACTGGTTTTACGAACAAAATATAATCAAAAGTGCTGGGTATCTATTAAAAAACAATTTGGTTTCTGGGCTTATCTTTGCGTTTAGTTTTTCTTGTGGTACTTCTGCAGTAGTTTCAGAAATAATAAAAAAAGAATTATTAAACTACTATCAAATACCAACTTTAACTCTCCTTTTTGATGAACATACTGCAGCGGGAGGTCTGATTACTCGAATCGAATCATTCGTTGATCTAATCCAACGAGAAAATTACAGATATGAATAATGTTTAACAAAACTTCTGATAAAAAAATATTAATTAAAATAATAAAATATATTATTAATTAAAATTCACCAGAAAGATATGAAATCTGCTTTTGCTTATATGGGCAACATTTATATTCCTTTGCGCACTTTCTTTAAGGAATTAGGTATTGAATTGATTGTGCCGCCGCCACCCAATAATAAAACATTGAAACTCGGAATTCAATATGCACCAGAAACTATGTGCATTCCCTTTAAGTTGACTTTGGGCAATATTATCGTGGCAATGAAAATGGGAGCTGATACTATTCTTCACACGACAGGTTTTTGGTCTTGCCGCTTTGGTTATTTTGGTAAACTTTATGCTTATATAGTTAAAGATTTAGGTTATAAATTCAACCATATTGATGTTAGTTTAATGCGTCTTAAAGAGCATTACCAATTAGTAAAGAAACTTAACAAAAATAGTGACCATCGAACAATGCTCTCATTTATAAAAGCATTTTCTAAGGCTTGGTATAAATCTTCTATTATGGAATTTATGGAAAAGACTGCTCGAGAAATCCGGCCTTTTGAAATTAATAAAGGAGAAGTTTCTAAAATTCTTGCAAAATACTTGACGGCATTAGATAATATTGATAGTATTAAAGATATGAATGGATTGAAAAAACAGTTTGTTAAGGAAATTGAAACAGTACCCAAAGATCTGTCAAGACCGATACTGAAGATAAAGATTGTTGGCGAGTCTTTTTGTGTAATTGAACCATTTGTTAACTTTAATTTAATTCAAACTTTAGGTGAACAGGGAATTTTTGTTGACCCATTTCTTACGGCTCATAAATGGCTTGGTTTTCATACTATAAGAAATGGTAGACGGGAATGGAAATCTATAGAAAAATTAGCCAGTAGTTATTGGAAATATAATGTCGGTGGCGAGGATAAAAAATCAGTTGGTTATACTTTGTTAGCTCCAAAGCAGGGTTTTGATGGTGTAATTTTTTTGCATCCTTTTGGTTGTATGTCAAGTAATGCGGTGCAACCAGTATTACATAAAATTAGCCAGCAACACAATATTCCTTTGCTTGATATCGGACTTGATGAACATACTGCTGAAACTGGATTTTATAATCGGATCGATGCATTTATTTCAATTTTGGCGAACCGCAGGAAAATACATCGGAAATGATTGATTGTTTACTTTAGAAAATATGACGGTTAATAATACGAAACGACCATCTCACTCAAACAGAGAGTTTCTTAACCAAGTAAAACATTTAGTTAAACAAAGACAATATGATACTTTGGGAGACTTATTTTTAGAGCACTTAGCTAACCTGTCCGAACCACTAATCCTAAACAATTTTTGGGAAGCGATTGATTATCTATCAGAAATTAATCAGGAAACATCATTTTTAGCAAAAGAATTAAGCCTTCTCATTGCTGACCATTTAATAGAAAACCGTCAATATCAAGAAGCATTGGTCCATTTTCAAAAGGTTTCTCGATATATCAATGCTAATGATAAAATCAGACCAAAAATTATATATTGTTATAAACAACTTTATCAAGAAAAACCACATTTTAATGAGTGCCTTAGAAAATCAGGAATTGTTGAGCAACAACCATTAGATGAAGCATTATCAGCATTTAATATGCTGATACAATTTGAATCCGGGACTCCGGTCTTTTCCAGTCGTTACGGTTATGGAGAAATCAAAAATATCGATTTCTTGTTAGATACGATAACGATTGAATTTTATGACCGGACGCCAATCACAATTACTCTTGAGCAAGCGATAAAATCTCTACAAATTGTTTCCCAGGACAATTTCTTTATTTTGAGAGCAAAGCGACCAGAGCAGTTGAAAAAAATGATTAGAGAGTCACCCGAGGAACTTTTGACCATAATCAAACGCGATGTGGTCGACGAAAAAAGTAAACTGATAGTGTTAGACACTATACCTGAATTATTGCAGAAAATCAGCCAACCTATGGCCGAATTAAAATCTTCGCTTCTAAAACAATTATTAAAAGGATATCTCGACGACGCTGAAATTGAATATTTTATTACCCAAATTAAGAAAAAGACGACTCAATCTCATAAAAAATCTATTTTGACCGATAGTCAGAATACTATCCTTTCGAAAATAGTTAAAAACATTGAAAAATTAACTACAGATGAAATTCTTGAACAGTTAAATCACTTTTCACCATCCCAGATAACAACTGAGTTATTGAAAGCGATTAGAAATAGACACTCTGCGGGGACGGGAATTCTTATGAAATTATTTTTAAGTCATAAAAATAAAAGAATCTTGCAAAGTATCTATAATTTACTAACTGAAAATGAACGAATGGAAATCATTAATAAAATCGATACGGAATATAAAACTTATCCAGAACATTTCTTATGGTTAACGGATGTTAAAACTAAAGAAAAAGAATATTTATCTAATCCGTTATCGGATTTAGTTCGATTTTTAGATATTGCTACTAATATTATGACAAAACAATATGCATCTGTAGTGCGAAAAAAAATAGTAGCCTCAGATTATGCTCTTATCCGAAAGGGAATTAATGAAGTTGAACCTAATCTTGCTATAGAATTATGGACTAAACTCAACCGCATAAATACTCTTTATCCTGAAGAGTTGGATAGGATTAAATCAATCTTTCAGCAAAGATTTCCTGAAATCTTCTCAGAAAAAGAAGACTGTCTTTACAATACAAAATCAGCGATTCGTAATAAAGAACAAGAATTGAAACACATCATTTCAGAAGAACTTCCTAATTGTGCTAATGAAGTTGCTCGCGCCCGTAGTTTTGGCGATTTGTCCGAAAATTATGAATATAAAGCAGCATTAGAAAAACAGCGTCGATTGATGAATAAAGTAACCCAAATTCAGAAAGAATTAGCAAAAGTCCGACCAATTGATTTTACTACAATTGATACCAGCCGAGTCAATATTGGCACAACTGTAAAATTATTACCCTTAGATTACAATTCAGAACAGAATATTATCACTTATACGATCTTGGGTCCCTGGGATTCAGATTTAACCAAAGGTATCATATCTTATCTGGCGCCATTTGCCCAAACACTATTGGGTAAACGGGTTGGTGATGAAATAGTCGATGAACAAGGCAAACATTATCGGATAATTGAAATAAATAAGTGTCTCTTTAATGATTAGTTAGATTATGAGTAAAAATGATTTCAAGAAAACTCAAATTATTAAGGCCAATCCTAATCAGCCTGAACCAAAAATAATTAAAATTGCCGGAGAAGTCATTATCCGAGGTGGTTTAGTTGTTTTACCAACTGATACTGTTTATGGTTTAGTTTGCGATGCAACTAATGCTCAAGCAGTAAAAAAAGTCTATCAGGTCAAAAAAAGACCATTATCAATACCTTTACTAATTGCAGTGAGTAGTGTCAAAGACATAGCAAAATATGTTCGAGATATTCCAGCCCAAGCAAAAATTCTGGCCAAAAAATTCTTACCCGGTGCTTTAACTTTAGTCTTAAAAAAATCATCAATCATACCAGATATTGTAACTGCGGGAAGGACTGATATCGGCATCCGAATACCTGATTGTAAACTTGTTTTACAATTGATTCGTTATACCAAAAGACCGCTTGTAATCCCTAGTGCGAACATCCACAATAGACCATCACCCATTACCGCTCAACAAGCCATAGAAGATTTATCTGGTAAAGTGGATTTAATAATTGATGGTGGCAAAACGAAACATGGTATTGAGTCCACTATCGTGTCAATCTCAAATAACAAAATAGAAATTATTCGGGAAGGAGCAATCTCTTATCAGACAATTAAAAATTATTTAAATCGAATAAAGAAAAAATAAAAAATACATATTTAGATACTAAAATCTCAATGAATTATTATGAAATTGGTCAATTAAAATACCTGCGTATCAAAAATTAAAACCGATAGAATATCCGAATTTGCTCACCTTGACGGTTAACTGCCATATCCAATTGATTAGTAACTAATTCTGCCAAACGGGCAAAGTCTTTAGCATTTTTCGGTCGCTGGTTGTTAATTGAAATTATAATATCGCCTGGGCTAATACCAAGCATCGCACCAATCGAATTTCTTTCTACTTCGACCACAACCACGCCGTCTTCAGTGGTTAAGTTGTATTTTTTCATTAAAGTAAAATTATTATCACTTACAGTTAAGCCGATTTTAGTCTTTATCTTTTCAATCTTTTCCTCGCTAACAATCTTTTTAGCGTTCTCTTTACTTTGAGCAATAAACTTCTTGACATTATTAATCGGGATAGCAAAGCCGATTCCTTCTGACCCACCACTACGAGAGAAAATAAAAGTATTAATACCAATTACTTCACCTAAGGCATTAGTTAGTGGTCCGCCTGAATTACCGGGATTAATTGCCGCATCAGTTTGAATCATATTCTTAAATTCCCGACCATCACTTTGACCTGGTTTCAAGTTACGGTTAAGTGCTGAAATTACTCCGACAGTAATCGACGGTTGAGCATCCTCTAACAAAAAACCAAATGGATTTCCGAAAGCAATACACCATTCACCAATCATTAAATCATCCGAGTTTCCTAAAGTTGCATATGGTAAATCTTTACCTTTAATTTTAAGCAAAGCCAAGTCATTCGTTCGGTTAATATCAACCAGTTCACCATCAAATTGTCGGCCGTCAGGTAAAGTCACTTTGATTTTCGTTGCACCTTCAACCACATGAGCATTAGTAACAATATCACCTTGTTCATTTATAATTACACCTGAACCCAGACTTTGAATCTGCTCTTTATATTGGCGGGGTGGGAAAAAATCTCGGAAGAAATCATCCCAAAATCTATCAGCAAATGGACTCAGAAATGGACTCGTAGTCACAACTCGTTCTTGAATTACAGTAATTGAAACGACTGCAGGGCTGACTTTACGAGCGGCTAAAACGATTGCAGTAGTTCGCGACAAACTAATTTCACCTTGTAAACTTGTTGGAACAATCGCTCCTGGATTTGTGACAATTTGGACAACTCGCGGTTTACGATAGGTTGCGACTAAAACGAATACAATAATAACAATTGAAACCACAATAATAAGTAACAGATTTTTTTTCATACTTTATTATAACTTGTGCTATTAGAATGTCAACTATGGTTCTGTTTGGTATGAAAATGGCTAATTTTGGTGGAAAAATTTTATTTATTAAAGATACGCATATCTCTTTCATTCCGTTTTAAGTTTTACCTTGGTTATTTCAAATGATACATTGTTTCCTAACAAAATAAGTTTTACCTTGGTTATTTCAAATGATATATTGTTTCCTAACAAAATAAGTTTTACCTTGGTTATTTCAAATGATACATTGTTTCCTAACAAAAGATTGAAGGAAAGAACCTTTTCTACTTTCCCTTTCAATTTTTTCGTATAGAGATATATTCAAATTTTTTTAAAAATTGGGAATATGGAATTTTATAGGTATAACTAATTATAGGTATAACTAAACCCCAGACATCAATCAAACAAGCCACCAGCCTGTTTTACCGAGGAGATAAAGGATTAGGCGACTTTATCTGCTATCCTATTGATAATCCAAAGGTTAAAGCATTCGGTCACATAAAGGACAATCGAAATATCTGTAGATTTCGTGGTCAGAAGGGTATGCCAGTGGGTTGCCGAGGGGTATGCCCCCCGGCCTGCCCCCTGGCTTGCCGACCGGCTTACCTATTAGGTGACCGATGGTGTCAGTTAAGCCGGTAGTTAAAACAAAAGTATAATCGAGTAGATTATTGGAACTGTCTATTAACAGAAACAGCAGGATAGAACATTAAAAAACTGGGGGAAAAGAATATACTTATCTTTAATTTACAGAACTTCCCCAAACCTTGACAATAATCTTTTCTTAGGCTATAGCTCATTGCGATAACCACAGAAGTGTTCATCTGCAACTCTTTGGAGTGGTTTGCGGTCGAAAAATTAGTCCTGCCCCACTAAAATAAGTAAGATTCAATAGCATCTTTTGCGCCATTACGAGCAATTGTATCAACTCTATCATTAAACATTTAATTTCCTTACGAATTTTGCGGTGCTTTGTTTTTGCTTGCAGTCAAAAATTACTCTTAACTTCATTTGATTTTTAACATAACCTTTCATTGTATGTACCTTTTTGCCGGCGCCTGACTTGTTTGATTAGTGCCGGCGCTTTTTATTATATTCATAAGATACTTAATTCTAATTTTTCCACAAAACTTGATTATATCTCAATTAAATAGAACTTTGAATCGTCCCTCAAAAATTACAAAAGACTGAAAATATTCCTAAATTTTAATGTATTCAGTGGCAAAAATTGATTTATTCATAAGTTTCAATTATATATATATTGATTTATTCAGAAGTTTCAATTATATATATCCTAATAAATTTCTATAACTTTTTACATTTTCTCTACGAGTTAATATGTGTTATCTCTTACAGATTGTGCTTCTATTCCACCAAATTATCAAAATGCATAAAATGTTCTTATTTCTATCCTTGCTTTGCAGTTTTCATTATTTTATGTAATCTATTTCCTATTATCTTATCTGTCTTTTGTGACTTTAATATTTCCGCAAATTTTGAAACCTCCATAAAATTTCTCTTTACAATTTACGGTTTTTATAAGATAATAATTTATGCCTTATCGCGAACAAAAAGTTGCTAATCTCATAAAAGATGCGGTCGCCCAAATTGTGCTTCAAGATTTGGCTGACCCTAATATTGGTTTTGTCACTATTACCGGTGCTAAAATAACCAGCGATTACAAAAAAGCTTTTATCTACTTTTCCGTTATTGGTGATGAAAACCGACAACAAGAAACATTAAGACGGCTCAACCATGCTGCCGGATATGTAAGACACCTCTTAAAACAAAAAGTAATTCTAAAGACTATGCCTGAAATCCGCTTTGAGATTGATACCCTACTTCAAGCAGAACAGAAAATCGGCTTAATTCTTGATGACTTGCACAAAAAGTCCGATAATCAATAAGTCGGAAAAGACAAGATTACGAGGCGTCTTACTATTAAATAAGCCCGTAGGTGTTTCCTCTTATGACTGTATCCGTAAGATAAAACCAATAATACCCAAAATAAAAATTGGACATGCTGGAACCTTAGACCCGATTGCCCAAGGACTATTAATTATCCTTTTAGGCGAGGCAACTAAAATCGCACAGTATTTAAGTTTTCTTGATAAAGAATATATTGCTAAAGTTCGCTTAGGGATTACAACGGATACGGATGATATTACTGGTAAAGTAATTAAAGAAAGTCCATATGAACATATTAATAAAGAAAATATTATAAATGTCATTAATTCTTTGAAAGATATAAAAACTCAACAACCGCCGCGCTATTCTGCACTAAAATATCAAGGTAAAAGAATGTATGATTTGGCAAGACAAAATATTAACTTCACACCAAAAGCAAAACCAGTTAAAATAAAACAGATTGAGATACTTGGTTTTAATCCACCATGGCTTGAAATTAAAACTACAGTTAGTAAAGGCACTTATATTAGAGCCTTAGCCCGAGATATCGGCGAATTTTTAGGATGCGGCGCGACCTTAGAAGAATTAATCCGCACTAAAATTGGAAAATTTAGAATTCAAGATGCAATTGATTTGGAAAATATAAGTTATGAGTTAATCGAAAAAGAAATGTATTCTCTAAATGAAGTATTAAATGATATTCCGGCGATTGTTGTTTCTGAAACAATTATCCGAAAGGTCCTCAACGGACAACCTTTATCCTGGACGCAGACAGAAGATTTGCACCTTGAAACCGATTTAATCAGAATCACAGATAACCAAAACCGAATTTTGATTATAGGAAAGTGTAAAGATAATAAAATCTATCCTGACCGGGTGATTTATGCAGATTTATCCGATTAGAGCCCATCAGCACTATCCAGAAATTGAAGGTGCAATAATTACAATTGGCAGTTTTGATGGCCTACATCGCGGACATCAAAAAATATTGCGTAAGGGAATGGAAATTGCTCAGAAATTGAAAAAACCGTTTGGTGTTATAACCTTCACGCCAATCCCCCAAATGATAATTTATAAAGATTTTCATTTTTTACTAACTACAGATGAGGAAAAAATTAAAATCTTAGAAGGGTATCCAATAGACTTTTTAGGGTTTATAAAATTTACCCCAAATCTTAAACAAGTTGAACCAAAATCGTTTATTGCTAATTACATTGTAAACCCGATTAGACCATCAGTAATTGTCGTTGGTGAAGACCATCAATTTGGTAAAGAAGGCAAAGGTAATATAAGTCTGCTTCGGAAAATTAGCAAAGAGTTTAACTTTGAATTAGTAGAGGTTAGTGCACTCAAATACCATTCTGCGCCAATTAAAAGCACCCGAATCCGCGAGTTATTAATTTTAGGCAATGTCAAAAGGGCAAATGAACTTTTAGGCTATCCGTATGCATTAACTGGTAAAGTTATTAAAGGAAAAGGATTAGGAAGAAAAATTGGCTTTCCTACTTTAAATCTATTAGTTAAAGAAAAAATGAAATTAATTCCCGCAGATGGTGTCTATCATATTAATGCTTTGATTGAACATAAACGATATAACGGATTATTATACATTGGGTCAGCACCAACAATAAATATTCCCACTACCCAAAGAACCATAGAAGTTCATCTTTTAGGCATTGTTCCTAATTTTCAACCTAAAACTTTGACAGTTGAGTTTCTTAGTTGGTTAAGACCGGAACGAAAATTTTCTACTATCGAAGAATTACGACAACAGATTACGACAGATGTTAAAAAAATAGAAAGACAGATTAAATAAACATTTAATTATTCAGTGAATAGTCCCCAAGATAATATTTAATCACCAAATTGGAAGATTTTGTTCTTGAGAATTACGGTTTCAATTTTACCTTTTAATTTATGACCAATAAAAGGCGAGTTTTTTGATTTAGAAAAAATATTGTCTTTTGTCAAAACCCATTCTTTACTTAAATCTAAAATAGTAATTGAAGCAAAAGCATTTTGGGTGATTTTACCTGATGTTTTTAGACCTAAGATCTTTGCTGGTTTGGTTGTCAAACAGGCAATATAATTTTCTAAATTCAAATATTTTTTTAGAACCAATTCTTGGTATCCTAAAGAAAATGCGGTTTCAAATCCAATCATTCCGGATTTGGCTTTATCCCAGTCAACTTTCTTTTTTGAAATATGCCAAGGTGCATGGTCAGTGGCAATTGCATCAATTGTGCCATCAGTTAAGCCTTCTTTTATGGCTTCAACATCATCTTTAGTTCTTAACGGTGGCGAAACCTTGTAATTGGTATCTAAGTTAACACAATCTTTTTCTGTTAGAGTAAAATAATGGGGACAGGTTTCAGCAGTAATGTTGACACCATTCTTTTTTGCCCCACGGATTAATTCTACTGATTTTTTCGTGGAAATATGAGCAAAATGAATATGGCCTTTGGTATAATCAGATAAAAGGATATCTCTTAAGACCATTAATGATTCAGAAAAATCTGAAATTATTTTTCGGCGGAAGATTTGGGTATCAAAAATTGGACCTTTAATCTCACAATGATTAATTATCGGAATTCCTAAATCTTTACATACTAATAAAAGTTGATACATAATTTTAGCATCATAAATTGGAGAACCGTCGTCAGAAACTGCCACTATACCGGTTTTGACCATACTTTTTATATTTGCAATTTCTTTGCCAGCCCTCTTTTTAGTGGCACAACCAATTACTAATACTTCAGCATTGTTTGCATTTTTCGATTTATCAAGAATATATTTTACCATCTCTGAGTTATCAATTGCCGGATTAGTATTAGGCATACAACATATCTTGGTAAAACCACCAGCAAGTGCGGATAAAGTTCCAGTTTTTATTGTCTCAGATAGAGTATTACCTGGTTCTCTCAAATGGCAGTGAAGGTCAATAAAACCCGGACTAATATAATGCTCAGATTCGAGTTGAATCACGGGAAGGTTTTTTATCCTTTGGGAACCAATATTTTTAATTATGCCGTTTTCGATATAAATATCAGGATTATCAATAATTTTTTCTCCGGGAATAACGATTTTACCACCGCGTAAAATAAATTTATTTAACTGGGTGATTTTCAATTTGGATTTTCCGAATTAAAGTGGCCTATCCTAATAGAATCATCTTAAGTAATGCCATTCGAATATAGAGTCCATTTTGGGCTTGACGAAAATAGGCCGCTCTTCTATCGGTATCGACTTCTGGATTGATTTCATTAACTCTTGGTAACGGATGCATAATAATTGCATTTTTTTTCATCACTTTGAGAATGTTCTTATCAATAATATACTTATCTTTGGCTTTTTCATAATCTTCAATATTTTCACCGAACCGTTCTTTTTGAATTCGGGTTTGATAGATGACATCAACTTTGGATGCGACCTTTTCCAGATTAGGCTCTTCGGCAAAAAAGACTTTATGTTTCAATAAATAATCTTTAATATCGTCCCGCATTTGCACAACATCCGGTGCGACAAAATACATTTTGATATCTTTATATTTAGTGAGTAAATAGGCAAGAGAACGAACAGTTCGACTATAAGCCAAATCGCCGACCATTGCAATTGAGATACCATCAATTTGACCGAGTTCTTTGTAAATTGTATAAATATCAAGAAGCGCCTGAGTTGGATGTTGACCAGGTCCGTCACCAGCATTTATAATAGGCACGGGTGAAACTTTTGCCGCTCGTTCCGCGGAACCACTTTCATAATGTCTTAAGACAATAACATCAGCATAATTGCCAATAATCCGAATGGTATCTTCTAAAGATTCACCTTTTGCCGCAGAAGAAAATTCTTTAGCACTTTCCGTTGAGATTACTTCACCACCAAGTTTTGCCATTGCTGATTCAAAGGATAATCTGGTTCGGGTGCTGGGTTCATAAAATATTGTTGCCATTATTTTTCCTTTTAGAATGTCCGACCCACCAGCAAGATTAATTTTTTCCATTTCCGATGCAACCTTAAAAATTCTATCTAATAACCTGCGATTAAACTGCTGGGCTTTGATAATGTGAAACAATCTCATTTATCCAATCTATTTTAGAATATAATAGACTGAATTACCAGTTCAGGGGTAAACCAAATTCTCACTCTAAACGAAGAAATTATTTTATAACCAGAAAAGTTATTTCTGTATTTCAATCTATTTCACAATAATAGAAAGCGGAATTAAAATGACATACCCAACAACCAATAGAATTGGTGCTAAGGTAATCGAACCTTTTGAGAGTGTTATAAAACCAACGATAATTGTCAAAACTCCTGCAAAAAACAAAATATAGTTTTTCGTCTTAAATACAATATTCGGACGAGGCGGGACTTTTGGCGCAGTCGGTTTTTTAATCTCTTTTTTCTTATCTAATTTCGGCATTAGAAAATACTATCCTAAATCTTGGGGTTTGTCAAGTTTATTTTTTATGAATTCAATAATTTCCGCACTATTTTCTTTTGGCAGTAAGAGATGAATGCCACGGAAATTATCAAGAAAGTTTTTCTTTGTGAATGGACTGAGCACAATACCGGTAGATGTAATGTAATATTTTCGGAAACGATTCCATTCTAACTTATTTTTGAATAATTTTTTATCAATAATGATTTCATTATCAGTTAAGGTATAAGTTGTGGGTAAGAAATAAGCATTTAATGAAGCAAATAAAACAATTGAGGCAAAAATAGCCCAAAAGATGCCATAGAAAAATATGAGAAAAATAATAAAAATGCCGAGAATAAGTGAAACATATAAAGTTTTCTTGGGAAATTCTTTAGCCCGATGCACCTTCCAACTAATCATAAATTAAATTGATTAAGGGGTTAATTTTTGATATTTGGTTTTTAATATTTAATCTTTGACAACTAATCAGAATTATCCTTTTGGTAATTGGTTTTTATTTTTGGTATTTAATTTTTAATTTGGCATAATGGGTCCGGTAGGAC
>JAOABV010000045.1 GCA_026418155.1 candidate division WOR-3 bacterium
TTATAAAAAGGAGTAATCTATGGCGGATTTAAGATTAGGTTCATTAAATTATGTCGTAATTATGGGACGCGCCGTGCGCGAACCGGAATTAAAATACACTCCTAAAGGAAATCCAATTTGCAGTTTTTCGATTGCGGTCAATCGTCGGTATCAAGATAAAGAAACACAGGAATGGAAAGATGACACCAGTTTTTTTAATGTTCGAACCTTTGGCAAATGGGCAGAAATGTGTAATGACCGACTGAAAAAAGGCAGTTCGGTGCTGATTGAAGGTCGATTGAATAGTCGAACCTGGATCGACCAAAATGGAAACAAACAAAGACGCGTAGAAATAGTCGCAAATCGAGTGCAAATCTTAGATAAATTAGGCAGTGAACCTGAACCTTTGCCAGAAAACGATATCGACGAAGAAAATATCCCTCAGGATAAAATTGACGACTTGCCATTTTAGATAACGACATTATCCCTTAATTATCGAAAATTAATACTTACTTTCTTAATTTTCCTTTCCCCTGTTAATACATCTTTCATCAAAAAAATCTAACCCCAATATATTAAGACCGTTTATGAAAAATAATTTGACAAGTATAATTCGGTTATTTATAATACTGATTATTTATTTCTTGCAAAATAATAATTTGAACAGAAAAACTTATGAAAGCGAATAAGAGGTAAATATGACAAAGACAAAAAAAATTGAAATTGGCGTGATTGGTATTGGCTATTGGGGCAAAAATATCCTGCGTAATCTTTATGAATTAGGCGTCGTAAGCAAGGCATGTGATGCAGACCTTAAAACGATTGAAGAAAGGAAAAAAGAGTTTCCGAATCTGAAATATACTGAGAATGTGGATACAATACTTAACGACACAGAAATTACTGCAGTCGCAATAGCAACACCCTCAGCAACTCATTACCAATTAGTTAAAAAAGCCCTTAATGCCAATAAAGATGTCTTTGTGGAAAAACCGCTGGCTTTAACCTTTGCTCATGGAAAGGAACTGGTTGATTTAGCAAAAAAGAAAAATAAGCTTTTAATGGTTGGTCATATCTTACAATACCATCCCGCAGTAATTAAATTAAAAGAATTAATTGATTGTGGCGAATTGGGTAAAATTCAATATATTTACTCTAATCGACTCAATATCGGTAAATTACGCGTCGAAGAAAATATCCTGTGGAGTTTTGCGCCTCACGATATTTCTATTATTTTAATGTTAATAGGCAGTGAACCAATTAGAATTAGTTGTTTTGGCGAAGGTTATTTGAATAAAGACATTTTTGATGTTACTTTAACAACCTTAGAATTTGATAATGACATCAAGTCGCATATTTTTGTTAGTTGGCTGCATCCATTCAAAGAACAAAAATTAGTAGTAGTCGGTTCAAAAGCAATGGCGGTATTTGATGATTTGACCAAAGAAAAATTATTCGTTTATCCCCATAAGATTGAATGGACCAAAGGCAAAATTCCCGTGGCTCATAAAGCCGAATATTATTGTGTTGAATTCGCACCGAAGGAGCCGTTAAAAGAAGAAATGAAACATTTTATTGAGTGCTTATTGAATCGCACGCCTCCGAAAACTAATGGCGAAGAAGGATTAGCCGTATTAAAGGTTTTAGAACAAGCCGAAAAATCCTTAAGAACTAAAGGTGCAATACCAACGCTTTCTGAAAAAAAATATTTTGTCCATCCGACTGCGTTAATCGACGAAAATGTCGAAATTGGCGAAGGCACGAAAATCTGGCACTTCTCTCATATTCTATCGGGCACAAAAATTGGTAAAAACTGTGTTATTGGTCAAAATGTGATGATTGGTCCTGATGTTAAAATTGGCAATAAATGTAAAATCCAAAACAATGTTTCAATCTATAAAGCAGTAACTTTAGAAGATGAAGTGTTTTGCGGTCCGAGTTGTGTCTTCACTAATGTTTACAATCCCCGAGCCTTTGTTGAGCGCAAAGATGAATTTTTACCCACTTTGGTTAAAAGAGGTGCTTCGATTGGTGCAAACGCAACAATTGTCTGCGGTAACACTATCGGTCAGTATGCCTTTGTGGGCGCCGGCGCAGTCGTAAAAAAAGATGTGCCGGATTATGCCTTGGTAGTTGGTGTTCCTGCCCGACAAATCGGTTGGGTCTGTAAATGTGGTGTGCCTTTGAAAAAATTTGATAAAAACCACAACACAACTTGTGAAAATTGCGGCAGTAAGTATTCTTTGAAAAAAAAGACACTGGTAATCGTTAAAGAGACTTTATGAACTACAGCGACCAGTGGGTGATTATAAAGTTCAGCAAAAAGATTTAGCAAGGAGATAAAATGAAACAAATTCCAATGCTGGATTTAAGATTAGAATACGAGTATATGAAAAATGAAATTGACACGGCAATTGCAAATTGTCTAAAACATCAGCAATGGATTTTAGGACCAGAAGTAAAAGAACTTGAGACGAAAATCAGTCAATATCTTGAAGTCAAACATTGTATTGGTGTCTCTTCGGGCACTGAGGCTTTAGTCCTTTCCTTAAGGGCGTTAGCCATAAAACTCCGCGGACAAGAATATTTTAATCCCAAAGATGAAATTATCACGACACCTTTTACTTTTACCGCCACTGGTGATGCGATTCTTCGGGCAAGGGCAAAGCCAGTTTTTATTGATGTCGATAAAGAGACCTATAATCTTGATACGACAAAAGTCAGAAAATATATCGAAAAACATAATAAAGTCATTGGCATCATACCAGTCCATCTTTATGGCCAACCTTGCAATATGGATGAAATTATGGCAATTGCCCAAAAATTCAATCTTTTTGTGATTGAAGATGTTGCTCAGGCATTTGGCAGTATGTGGCATAATAAAAAACTGGGTTCTATCGGCACTACTGGTGCGTTTAGTTTCTTTCCTTCAAAAAATCTTGGAAGTTACGGCGATGCCGGGATGGTAGCAACTAATGACGACGAACTGGCAGAACTGATTCGGATGTTGACGAAACATGGTGGTAAAGATAAGTATAATGTTGACCATATTGGCTACAATGCTCGACTGGATACATTACAGGCCGCAATTCTCTTGGCAAAATTCCAATACATTGATGAATTTAATCAACGCCGAAGAAAAATCGCTCAATTTTATAATGCAGAATTAAAACGAATTAAAGAGATAAGACTACCTCAAGAATTAACGGAAGCATACCATGTTTACCATCAATATACGGTCAGAATTTTAAATGGGAAAAGAGACGAACTCCAGCAATTCCTTAAAGATAAAGGGATCGCGACAATGGTCTATTATCCCGTGCCATTACATCAAATGAAAGTATTTGACGGCAAAATGAAGGCTGTGGGAAAACTTAAAAATGCAGAGAAATTATGCAATGAAGTTTTAAGTCTGCCGGTTGAACCACTACTTACAGAACAAGATTTGAAAATCGTCGTTGATACCATCAAAGAATTCTTTCAATAAATTAAAATGGTCAAAAAACAAAAAATCCTTTAGTGATGATGCGGCAAAATTTTAATCCTGCCAATCGAATCACTCTTATTGAAGAAGATTTGATAGAATTATTTCCAACAGATAGGAGTTTATTATGAAACCATTAAATGAAATGACGGTTTTAGTAACCGGTGGTGCTGGCTTTGTTGGCTCAAATTTAGTCGATGCGCTTGTTGCTCGTAAGGTCAAAACGATTGTGCTCGATGACCTTTTTACCGGTAAAATCGAAAATTTACCTAAATCCGATTTGGTCGAATTTGTTGAAGGTAGTGTCTGTGATGAAGCATTAGTTAAAAAATTAGTTAAGGAAGTCGATCTAATATTCCATCTAGCCGCAAGAAATATCATTGTCTCAACGAAAAATCCTCGAGAAGATTTTGCAGTTAATATTGGAGGCACATTAAATATCTTATTAGCAGCCAAAGAAAAGGGTATAAAAGTTGTTTACACATCCTCAACTTCAATTTATGGCAATCCCCGCTATCTGCCCATTAATGAAGATGATGCGATTAATCCATTTACACCGTATGCCACCAGCAAATTAGCCGGAGAAAATTACTGTTTTTCCTTTTACGAAACTTATGGTCTACCAACTGCCGTAGTAAGATATTCTAATATTTATGGTGTAAAACAACGACCGGATAATCCTTATTGTGGAGTCGTGGCTAAGTTCTTTGATGCAGTAATTAAAGACCAGCCACCAAGTATTCATGGTGACGGCGAGCAGACCAGAGATTTTACTTATGTTGACGATGCAGTTGAAGCCACCATTTTGGCCGCAAGTGAAAAAGCCGACGGACAAATTTATAATGTCGGCACAGGCATTGAAACTTCAATTAACACCTTGGCGCAAAAAATCATTAAACTCTTTGGCAAAAACATAACTCCAACTTATATTGACCGCCGAGACATTGATAATATCCGACGCCGGGTCGTAAATATTGAAAAAATTCGTAAAGAATTAAGATGGATTCCCAAATTCTCTTTAGATGACGGCTTAAAGAAAACGAAAGAATGGATCTTGTCCAAAAAATCTGGCTAAACTTCAAAAAAATACTAAATGCAAAGAAAGATAATTTTCTACAGGCAAAATAGATCTATCCTAATATTGTGATCAAGCATATGAATTAATGTTATTATCTTTTAATTATCTCAACTTATCTTTCCTTGGATAAATCAGTTCAATGGCAGTTTCTGCATTCAATAAAGAAAAAGTTTTAATCATTATTCCGGTGTGGAATGAAGACAAGAAAATCGGCGGCGTCATTCAAGACTTAAAAAAAAGTCTAAATTATGACCTATTAGTAATTGATGATGGCTCAACCGACAATACCAGTCAAGAAGCAATCAAAGCCGGAGCAAATGTTATACAACACGAGAAAAACTTAGGCGTCGGTGCTGCCATTAGAACAGGAATTGAATATGGCAAGCAAAATGGTTATACAATCATTGTGCCAATCAATGGTACCGGCAAAACTAAAATAGAAGAAATTCCCAGTCTAATTGAACCAATTATTAAAGAAAATTATGACTTTGTGCAAGGCTCACGGTATCTTAAAGGCGGAGGTTGGGCAAATATGCCCAAACATCGTAAAATCGGCACCAAAGTTTATAGTTTCATCTTTTCCCTCTTAGTCGGTAAAAAGATTACTGATGGTTCAAGCGGTATCCGAGCATTTAAGACTTCAATTGTCTCCCATCCCCGGATAAATCTAAACCAAATCTGGCTCAATCGCTATGAACTGGAACCATATCTTTATTATAAAGCAGTTAGACTTAAGTTTAAGACCAAAGAAGTGCCCATAACCATTAACTATCCCAAACAAAAGAATGTTCCCTACACCAAAATGCGACCATTAATTGGCTGGTGGAGTATTACCCGACCAATAATCTATTTAAGATTAGGCTTGAAAAACTAATAAAAATCCATCGTCTATTATGAAAAAGAAAACACCTAAAAAACCACAGATACCAGGAGAAACAAAACCGATTTTACCTCAGTTATCACCGAAAACAATCTTTATTATTGCCCTTTTACTAAATTTAATTCTTTCTTTACTTTTATTTGACCCTAAACTTGAGACTGGTGGTGATAATGCCTTATATCTGATATTAGGCAAATCAATTATTAGCGGATTGGGGCTTCGAGACATTCATAATCCTAACCAACAACCACATACCACAGTGCCACCAGGCTTTCCTCTTATATTAGGAATTGGTCATGTTATCTTTAATAATAATTTCGTTGCCATAAAATTTATTATCTTACTCTTTTCCCTTGGCTCACTGGTAATTACCTATTACTTGTTGAGACATTATTTGGAAAAAGATTACATTATACCATTATTTGTTTTTGCCACATTACCTTTATATCTTCAATACTCTTATGCACTCTTTTCCGAAATACCATTCTTATTCTTTACCTTATTAAGTTTCTATTTATTTGAACAGGCAATCAAAAAAGAATCATTATTACTTCTAATTTTTAGTAGCCTTGCGGTTGTTGGTTCATATTATCTTCGGGCTGCAGGACTTGCATTTATTGTTGCTTTTGCGATATATCTCTTATGGAAACGCAAAATAAAATGGCTCATAATTTTTCTCTTAATCATTTTAGTATTAGTTTTGCCTTGGCTAATAAGAAACTACTCAATAAACAAACAAAATCCTTATATTGATGTCTTATTTGTGCGCAACCCGTATAATCTGCAAAGCGGAAAGATAACCATCAGCGATTTCTTCAATCGGATAATAACTAATATCAAAATCTATTTTTTCTATGCCTTACCCCAAATATTTTTACCGGCAATTAGCAACAGCGGACTCTTAACCTTATTAGGAATTATATTAACCCTAATCGTAATTTTCGGATTCTTTTCTAAGACCGGCAGAATCTTTCTCGCTTCAATTATCGGCTTAATTGTTTATGTCGGAATGCTCGTAGTCCGGCCAGAAGTTTGGAGTGGTGACCGATTTCTCTTACCGGTTGTGCCTATAATTTTAGTTTATATCTTCTTGGGCTTAAAATGGCTTGAGACCAAATTCAAGATTAAGAATTTTTTCACAATAGCCGTAGGATTACTTTTTATATTTATTAACATCATCGCAATCCTTCCTCAAGTAAAAATTGCCCTAACTAATAATTCACTTTATCTTAAAGGTGACAAATACGCCGGCTATTCTGCCGACTGGGTAAGATGGTTTGAAACTATAGAATGGATTGATAAGAATATTGCCAAAGATAAAATCATAATGTCACGCAAACCCGAATTTGTCTATCTTTTATCTGGATGTCGAGCAATTGGCTATCCCTTCACTGAAGACCAAGAACAAGTCAAAGAAGCAATTGCTAAATGTGATTATATTCTATTAGACAATTTTTATTGGACCGGCACAACCCGTCGGTATCTTTTACCTGTAATCCAAAAAGAGCCAGACAAATACCAGGTTATATTTAAGAGCAACAAGCCGGAATTTTATGTCCTGCAAGTGAAAAAATAAACAACCCGCACAAAAATCAGTAGTATAGAATATTTTGTGTAAATTTTAGTTTGAGATGTTAAAGAAAACAGATAATGGAAGAATAAGCCTTTATCAAAGATAAGAAATTAAACAAAATTCTTGACGCTAACATCATAAACCCTCATATAGTTAGATAAAATTGTTTAAGGACAGCAAAGCAATGCCAATAAGTTGCCAAGTTTACTCTAAAATAGTTTATAAACTTGCGATTATTCAGAACCAACTTACGCAATAGCCTGATTTCTCAACCCAAAATAAAGACCTTACCAGATTTTATCCAAAATCTGAATTTCTTAGCAATCCCAATTTAATTAAAATGTGCAAACTTTTGCACTTTTAACCCAAAATTGTCTAACTCCTTAACTACCAGCAAAGAAAACCCATTCCTTTCCCTACTCAAAAAAGTTATACATATAGACCAATAAAAAAATAAGCGAAATTTTTATTTAACTTATTGGAATAAAAAGAGATAATGGAAAATAGCCCTGACTGGATGGTATGACTCCCTCCGCTGTGGGGTGTGTTTTGAAGGTTGTGGAAAAGGTTATCTCAAGTCGTATCTCAAAGCATTTTTAGAGCCTTGCCTAATAAAGCATATCTTGGCACAGCGGTAAAGGCTTCTTTGGGTAGGCTTTTCAATTAGACTTATAGTATATCTTTGGGGTTGCGTCCTCGGTCGCAATTCAGCAATTATAAAGGTAAGCCCTTGAGCCGAGCAATTGCCTTACTCGGAAAAAATTAATAATAAACAATAACGGATTTGGGGGTTTTATTAACAGTTTCGATAAGGACGATTTATGAAATATTTCTTTGGATAAACAAGCCATCATTTTATTTTTATACCTTAACCCATTCTTTACATATCAAGTGAGCCTGTTCTAATACGGTATCAGTAGCTTTTTGTTGTTTATCGGGCGGGTAACCGTATTTCCTTAAAATTCTTTTTACCATTACCCTTAATTTTGCTTGGACATTTTCCCTTAAGGTCCAATCAATTGTGACATTTCTTCTTACAGTTTCAAATAATTCTCGTGCAATTGTCCGCAGCACCGCATCACCAAGAATTTTTACAGCACTGTCATTGGTCTCCAGAGCATCATAAAATGCCAATTCTTCTTCGGATAAATTTAATTTTTCCCCTCGTTTATGAGATTCTCGTATTTCTTTAGCAAGTGTTATCAGTTCTTCGATTATTTGTGCAGTTTCAACGGTGCGGTTAGTATATTTTCTAATTGCCTCTTCTAATAACTCAGAAAACCTTCTGCCTTCAACAATATTTTTTCTGAACCTAATTTTTATTTCATCACTTAATATTTTTTTCAGCACTTCAAATGCTAAATTTTTCTGGGGCATTCCTTTGATTTCTGCTAAAAACTCATCAGATAAAATTGAAATATCAGGTTTTTTCAAACCTGCTGCTGCAAAGATATCAATTACTCGGTCGGAAACAATTGCTTTGGATAATATCTGTTTAATCGCCGATTCAATATCTCCTTTTTCTCTTTCAGAAATCAGCGTTGATTTCATCATCATTGATTTTATGGCTTGAAATAGGCCAACTTCGTCTTTTATCGCCAATGCCTTTTCATTTGGGACAGACAGAGCAAATGCTAACATAAGTTTTCTGACATTTATGATAAAGCGTTCTTTGCCATTTTCCTGCTTGAGAATATGCTCCATAGCATCGCGCAAGAACTGGATTTTCTCATTGGTATCCAGTTGAAAAAACCGGGTGTAATCAAAACCATAAAACATCGCTTTAATAATCTCGTATTGTTCAAGTAAAACTTTGACTGCTTCTTCCTGGTCAAAGACCGGTCTGCCTTTACCCCCGCTTTCTGTATATTGGGCAACTGCTTTTTGTAAATCAACCGCAATGCCGATATAGTCAACTATTAGCCCACCGTTTTTATCTTTAAACACACGATTTACTCGTGCAATTGCTTGCATTAAGCTATGTCCACGCATTGGTTTGTCAATATACATCGTATGGAGACTTGGGACATCAAAACCTGTCAACCACATATCACGCACAATTACAATCTTCAGTGGGTCTGATGGATCCTTCATCCTTTCACCAATTGCTCTTCGTCTTTCTTTGTTGCGAATATGTTCTTGCCATTGTGGTGGGTCAGTAGCAGACCCGGTCATCACAATTTTAATAATTCCTTTATCGTCGTCTTGGTGATACCACTCAGGTCTTAACTTAATAATCTCATTATGCAAATCAATACAAATTCTTCGGCTCATACAGACAATCATTGCTTTACCATCAAGAACGCTTAAGCGTTTTTCCCAATGTTGGACAATATCTTCAGCAACTCTTTTGATTCTATTTTCCGCCCCGACAATCTTTTCCAGTCTTGCCCATTTTGTTTTTAGTCGTTCTTTTTGTTCTCTTTCCTCACCTTCGGTCACTTCTTCAAAATCTTCATCAATATGGGGGCGCTCTTCGGGTTTTAGTTCCAGTTTGGCTAATCGGCTTTCATAGTAAATCGGCACGGTCACTTTATCATTAATTGCTTGCTCAATATCGTAAATGTCAACATAATTACCAAATACTGCTGGTGTGCTTCGGTCTTCTTTTTCAATCGGCGTGCCGGTAAATCCAATAAAAGTTGCATTCGGCAACGCGTCTCGGATGTGTCGAGCAAAACCATCAATAAAATCATACTGACTGCGATGGGCTTCATCCGCAATCACAATAATGTTTCTTCGTTCCGATAACAATGGATATTTTGTGCCTTTGATTTCTGGTAAAAACTTCTGAATCGTCGTAAAGATAATGCCCCCTGATGAAACCTTCAAAAGTTCTTTAATTTCTTCTCGGGATTCGGCTTGTTTGGGTTCTTGCCTTAACAATTCTTGGCATCGGCTAAAAGTTCCGAATAACTGGTCATCTAAGTCATTTCTATCTGTTAAAAGAATGATCGTTGGATTTTCCAGTTCTGGTTGTAAGACCAATTTACCGACAAAAAATACCATAATTAAACTTTTACCTGAACCTTGAGTATGCCAGACCACACCTGCCCTTTTATCACCAATTGGTTGTTCTCTTATTGATGGCAATCCATATTTTTCGGGTTTTTCTCTTACTTGGGAATCAGAGACTGCGGAAGCACGGATGGTTGATTTTATTGCGTGATTAACTGCATTATACTGATGATAAATCGCAAGTTTTTTAGATATTTTTGAGATTCCGTCTTTTGTATCTTTATCAATTTCAAAAACAATAAAATGTCGGATTAAATCAAGTAAAACTTCTTTATTTAGCATTCCTTTAAGCATAACTTCCAGTTGTGAGAAATGTTCAGGCATCTTTTGACTATCAATCGTTTTCCAAGGCGAAAACCGCTCTTTATTAGAAGTCAAAGTTCCGGCTCGGGCTTCCCATCCATCGCTAATCACTAAAATCTCATTAAATCTAAATAACGACGGAATTTGTTGTTTATAAGTTTCAAACTGGTTAAATGCAGACCAGATTGTCGCATTCTCATCTGCTGGATTCTTTAACTCAATCAGACCGATCGGCAGACCGTTAACAAACAAAACAACATCTGGTCTTCGGTTATTGCGTTCTTCTATTACGGTAAATTGATTGACTGCTAAAAACTCATTATTTTCAATATTCTTAAAATCAAAGAGCCAAACTACGTCGTGTTTAATACTGCCGTCATTTCTCTTGTATTCAACGGGCACACCATTTGTGACCATTCTGTGAAACAACTGATTATTAATAATCAGATTTTGGCTCTCGGTTCTTAAAATCTTTTTAATTGCTTCATCAATGGCATAACTTGGAATATCAGGATTTATTAATTCCAGAGCATCTTTTAATCTTCTAACCAAAACAACTTCATTATAATTTCTTTCTGCAAATAGTCCGCCTTCAGAAATATCCGGACCATAAAGAATTGAATAACCTAAATCTTTTAGAATATCCAGAACTGCTAATTCAACTTCTGATTCAGTAATAACTTTAGTCATTAATCAATTTGTTCCTCGGATTGTTTATTATAGGCCTGTTTTATTAAGAACATTATATACTCAATTTGATTTAGATCAGTAAAGAGTACTTCAACATCGCCATTTCCCAAATGACCTTTCTCGCTCACGTCATTACATATACCTTGTGGGTCGGTAATTTCGTTATATTTAAGATTTAAAATTAATTTTAGACCGCTTTTCAACGGTATAACATCAACAAAATTAGTTGTGGATTTAAACGCAATATAAGCTTTAAGTATTTCTTCACGGACCGACGAACTTAGATTTAATATTCGTTTTTTCAATTCGTCAAACAAAATCTTGGTATTATCTCTTAAATACTCATGATCATTATATGTATATATCTTCTCATCTTTAGCTTTCTTAGCTTTTTTGTGTTTTTCTAGGTCATCTGGATGGAGATCAGGATATTTCCACACTTTTATAGCAATATCAATTATTTCTTTCGCTCGGGCTAAAATTTCTGATTCGTTCCAATGTTCTAAATTTGCCAAACGTCTATTTAATCTTATTGGACTATCTTTAAAACCTCCTTTCATATCTCTTTTTTCAATAAAGGGACGATCTGATAATTCAGAGTTATAACCTGTTAATGTTATATTACCTATTGTATGCAAGTATTTTTTTTGAATCTCTTTCCAATTTTCACCTAATTCACGTTGCCACTCTAATGATAGATTTTCATTTTGCGGCATAATATGTTCAATTGTGTAATCTTCAATACTAACTTTTTCTTTTCGGTCATAATTTTCTAACTTTCGTAAAAAATAATTTCGATTTCTAAAATTATAAATGTCTTTTAAAAGCAACATATTGGAAAATTCTTCATCGTTAGGGAATCTGCGATAACTTTCTTTTAATAACATTGTGGCATAGAAACTTGTAAGATAGTTGTTCTTATCTATTTCGTCATATAATGTTGCGAATGTTTTGTTCAATGAATTTGTTGGTATCCCGCAAATTGCTCTTCGAAAGACATAACTTTCGATGGCTTTTAATATCTCTATAAAAGTGTTTTTGTTGATTACATTATTTTTGTAATCGGCGTATACGCATAAAATAAAAGGATATGAAACATCTACTTTTAAGTCGTTAATATCAGAGAATATTGATTTTATTTCGTTATCTTCATCTTTTTCTAAAGCAATATTAACGAAGTATTCGGCATATGTATGAATGTCAGCAACTAATGATTTTATCGCCAAATATTTTTGATTATCGAAATTTTCCGTTGGCAAAGAATTTTGGCTAATATACGATTTGATATATTTATTTGAGTATTCCTTAAATTCTATATACACTTCATCGATCCTAGGGATGCGCCGTGTTTTTACTGTGAGATAATCTCTGATAAATCTATCAAAATACGCAGAATATTCAGCATGTCCAAAACATTTTTCAATTTTATACCAATAATCCTTATAAATCTCGTTTTGTTGTTCGGGTTGTAGGTCCATCAGGATAAAATTCCGTATCAAATCGGCTTGACTCAATGCGAGCCCGGTTGCGTTGAGTGTTTCAAAAATCAGTTGGGGGTTATCTCTTTCTCTGTCTAAAGCAACATCAATAATAAGCAATTTTGATATACCTTTATATATTTTTTCAATGTCGTCGTTTTGTATTTTTTTAACAAACAGATCATAAATTTCTTTTATCCTCTTAGAATAGTTTTCTGGTAACTCCTTATCATCTAAGATGTTGAACAGTGTTTCTTTGTCGCTTTGTGTCAAAACTAATTTATATTTTTTCTCGTCTGATTCGTTATTATTGAGCAGATATCTGTTTAAAATTTTTCTGCTTTCTTGTTCGTTTTTTTCTTCTTTTAATTTATTGCTGATTGCTTTTAGTAACAGCGTCAGTGTTGTCAATCGTTGCTGGCCATCGATGACTAATAATTCCGGCACGGTTGACATTTGGTATATCCCTTTTTGTATATAAACAATTGACCCAATAAAATGCCCAGCAATTCTATCATCGCTTCCCGTACGAATAATGTCATCATATAGTTTTTCGCATTGTTGCTTTGTCCAACTATATGTTCTTTGATAGATCGGAATTAATAATTGTTTTGTTCCATCTAAAATAGTTAAAAAATTTGTTTCATTTGCTTTCATTTTTATCTCCTTTATTCTTAACCGGGACTCTTATTTTTCCTGACATTAATTTTGGCAATAAAGAATCACGGAGTTGAGAGAGAGTTTGAATTTCATCTTGTATAATTAACATCTTATTAAATATTTCTTCTGATATTGAATTAAATATATGCAAAATTTTTATATTACCTTTATCAGGAATAGCAAATTTTAATTTATCAACATGTTTTCCGACATGCATTATTGTTGTTTCATCACCTGTAAAAGAATCAATTTGTTGCTGAATAAATTTGGATTTAAGTAACGCATAAATAAAAAATTTCCTAAACATTGGATC
>JAOABV010000046.1 GCA_026418155.1 candidate division WOR-3 bacterium
TGCTGATACAGCAATTGTTTTAAAACCCGCATATGGCCGAAGATTCTTTGATACAAAAATATTAGAGATAATCTGTAAACCCCGGGCATAAACACAAATTCACAAATTATAAAACCGGATAATTTATAAACAAATTCAACAAAAAACTCATAAGAAGTCATTTTAATTGGATGTCATCTATGTTTTGTGTACGCTACTAATTTCAACAAGTACCTATGGTGTCAGATTGTTTAGAGATATTGTTGTCAATGGTTGTGGAAATCTGGTAAATTAAAGATAAGCATATTCTTTTTACCGAGACATTGGCATTGTTTATGGAAATTCTGGGAAATTAAAGACAAGCATATTCTTTTACCTAGATATTGTCAATGTTTGTGGAAATTCTGTAAATTAAAGATAAGCCTATTCTTTACTGTCCGTTTTTTGATGCTTCATCCTGCTGGTTTTGTTAATAGACATTCCTAAAACCAATTCAATTATAATATCGTTTTAATCACAGGCTTCCCTGACATCCTCGGTAACCTAATAGGTAAGCCGGTCGGCAAGCCAGGGGGCAGGCCGGGGGGCATACCCCTCGGCAACCCGCCGGCATACCCATCTGACCGCTCAATCTACAGATATTCAGATTGTCTTTTAAGTGACCGAATGATTTAACTTCTGGATAATCAATAGGATAGCAGATAAAGTCGCCTAATCCTTTACCTTCTCGGTCAAACAGGCCGGTGGTTCATTTTGTTAGTGCCGGCATTTTTATTATACTCATTAAATCCATATTCCAATTTTCCACAATATCTTCAAACAGACCGATAGTTAGTTTGCTCGAGGCCTGCTGTTTCTATTATACCCATAAAATACCCTATTCACAATTTTGTAAAAAATTTGATTATTATTTCTAATGGGAGTAATCTTCTCCATTATCTATCGTTTTTTATAGCAAATTTAAAAGCAGTCAGAAAAGATTATTTATTATCTCGTTTAATTAGGATTTATTTTTGCTAACTAAAAGTTAGTTTGGGACTGAGGATTTAAGTTAAGACCTTCAATTAAAAGTAATTAAAATAACGAGACAGTAAGCTAAATATGATATTTATGATAAGGTGGGGAGAATAACATTAGTCAAATTGAATGGCGTATCGGATAGTGAAGCGAGTGCTATTCTGAAGAAAATTGATCAAAATTATAATGCTTATGATGAAGACCAAAAAGAAAAAAATTTTTTCAAAATTTATTGGTTTCTTTTTAATTTATTTCGGCGGTTCTATTTTATATTGGAAATTATCAATTTTATTGCACTGGTAGTATGAAGCCAAGCATTCCTTTGCCCAGAGATACTTCTGGTATTTTCTTTATTCGCACTTTGAAGTCATATGCCCATTTAGGTCCAAGTCGATTGATATTGATAATCGCTTCCCAACAATGTAAGTCTTTCCAAATTGAAATATTATAGTCAGTCAATTTTTTTTCTTTAAAGTTATATCCTGAGATAATATTAAAATGCCACGATTTGGGTATTAAGGAAAGAGTTATATTAAGCATATGAGAGAATGACTTAAGCGGAGAAAAACCATCACTGCTCGCAATGTAGAGATGCATCAGAGTAATTTTGATGCCGTATTCTTCATTCGTAATCGTATCAGTTTTAGTAAGTAGATAATTAAAAAAAGAGTTTATGGACAATTCTGATATTCGGACTTGGTTTAATGGTTTTAGTTGCCAAGGATAAATTAAGGTGAGAGATGACTGTAATTTAATATTCTCCTGATTAATCGGATAGACATCAGCATTAATAGCAAGTGGCGCTAAAGTTTTCGCCTTAAAATCATAGTTTGATTGGAATCCGATACTGGCTAAGTCCTGTTTGATGTATTCGCGTTGTCGGTGTTTAGTTTCTCTTGGTCTGATTATAGTATCAGCAGTTATTGTATCTTTTGTTAGCATAGTTATTGGTTTAGAAAATTTTCCTTGAAAATAGTTACTTAAACCAAATCCAAAACTCAAATTCTGAGGAGTTGTATCAGTGCGCGGAATGCCCCAAATACCATAATGTTTTGTCTGCGGTGTCAAATTGATTGCTATACTCGGTGAGACTTTGTGCAAAATATCTTTAACTCCTAAAAATCCTATTTTGAAAAGTCTAAACAAGGTTATATCCGAACTAATGTTAAAATCGTATACAACTTGAGGTATTGTCGTATCGGTATAGATGATGGTATGGTTATAACTGATACCCTCATTTATGTTGAGGGTGCTAAGAAAATTCTGGGCTGTGGAAAAACCCGTGCTTGCTCTAAACTCGCGAGCTGACGAAGTAGTGTTGGTTATGTTTTTAGAAATTTTATAACTGCTCGATATTGGTAAATCGAAAACACCGATTGGGGTTTTAGGATTCGCTAAAGTAACTCGACTATTTATTGAGCGAATAATATTTTTACGACGAATAGGATTAATGGCAGTAGAATCAAAAATCTTTTCAATATTAGCAAAGCCGATACCCGGGGTAATACTCCAATTAGCAATTAGCGGTACTCGATAGAAATTCATCGACCAGGCAGGTAATTTCCAATCAGTAATTGATTTTTCAAACTCTTTTCTTTGTTCTAATAAAAGATGAGTTCGGCCAATTTTGGCAAAATCACGATTAAGAGAAACTTGGGAATAAAGTTCTTTTTTTAACCATTGCACTTGATTTTCCGCATAATCGGGTAAATAAGTCTGGTCACTTTGATAATCAATATAAGCATCTAAATTAGAATTAAAGAAAAATTTAGAAGTATGTTTGGAATTAATACTATAACGATGGCGTTTAGCCTGTGATTCGTAAATATAAGAGAGCAAAAGTTGTCCACGGGCATAAGGATTCACGATATAAATACCTTCAAGTTTTGGCTGGAACCCTCTTTTTTCCATTGCATCTAATGCTAAAGTTATATCTGCATAATCATTAATTACCAAATAATAGGATAGCCCTTTGAGATAAATACCTTCGGTTTTGGACTGCCCAACCTTAAAAGGTAGAAGTCCTGATTTTCGTTCTTTGCCAATGGGAAAAAACCAGAATGGTGCGGCTAATATTGGGACTTGTCGAATTCTTAAGACAATTGGTTGAGTTATTGCCATATCATTAAGGAAAACTTTAAGTCGTTTGCCATAAAAATGATAATGCGGAGGATTTTTATCACAAGTCGTATAATAACCATCAGCAACTTGTAAGGTTTTTTCTTTGATTAGCCATAATTCCTGACCTTGAAAAAATCCATCAGCAACTGAAGTTTTGGCTCGTAACATTACACCCTTTTTAGATTTTAAGTTATAATGCAATTCGGTGCCGTCGATTTTATCCGTAGCAGTGGAAAATTTGACATTTTTATAAGCACTGAGGGTTTTTGTTTTTAGATTATATACAATTGAATCGGCTTTGACTTCAAGGTCAATATAGTTCACTTGGGCTGAGTCGAGTAGAATTATCCGTTCATCTTGAGGAAGATAGATAATATTCTTGCTTGAATAATTGACGATTTTGGTCGATTCGGCTTTTGCTATAGGACTAATTGTATCTAACTGATTAAAATTTATAATAATTATGAGATAGAAAATCATTTTCTTTTTGACTCAATTCGCATCTGAGAAAACAATTGCGATAAAGGGCAGTGAGAACAATTGGGTTTAGTTCGACAATAATCTTTTGCCAATTTAACAAGTAGAGCATGATATTCCTGATAGACGGTAATTGACTTTGGTAGATGCTTAATAAAGAATTCTTGTATCTTTGCATAGGATGTTTTATACTCAAAAAAATTGTGCCGAGAAAAGATTCTTCGAGTATAGGCATCAACCACAAAAATGGGTTTTCTTAAGGCATACAATAGAATCGAATCTGCGGTTTCTTCTCCGATACCAGGAATTTCTAGCAATTCTTGTCTTAAGATAGATAATTTTTGTTTCTTTAAATTTCTGATACTGCCTGCATATTTTTTAATGATAAAATCGAGTAAGGCTTTAAGCCGTTTTGCTTTGATTCGATAAAATCCAGAAGGTCTTATCAAATGATTTAGTTGCTTGTCAGAAACATTCCAGAGTCTTTTCGGTGTTAATAGATTATGTGCTTTAAGGTTGTTTATGGCTTTTTCCACATTACGCCAGGCAGTATTTTGTGTTAAGACTGCACCTACAATGACTTCAAAGTCTGATTCTGCAGGCCACCAGTTTTGGGGACCGTAATAATCAAAAAGTTTTTGGTAAATTGATAATACAGAAGGTTTTGAAGTTTGCTTCTTGGACTGATAATTCTGATGAAAAATTCGTGATTTGTTGATTATCAATATTATGTCAGTAAATTTAATTTCATTAGTTTTAATTTTCAATTTCCGAATTGCGTTGTCTCAACTAAAATCCTTCAGTTGCTTTGTAATCAGGCGCTTGAAATTCGTGAAGCGGTTCGCCTTTTTTATGATACAGACATTCATTTTTTTGTTCATGACCTGAAATAAAGACTTCGTTTCTGACTTTGGGACAACGGGATGTTGCCAGTAAGCCGGTTAAATCACAGACTGGCATTGTCGTGACACTATCTGGCATTGGAAAATCACTTCCCGAGATGATATTAGAAATTCCATTCATAAAATCAGCCCAGATTGGTGCTGCAACACCACCACCAGTGGCATTGTGGAATATGGTCTTTTTTTGGTCGTAACCGACCCAGATGCCACAAACACAATCCGGAGTATAACCAATAAACCAGGTGTCAGTATAATCGTCAGTAGTGCCGGTTTTTCCTGCTGCCGGATAGCTAAACCCGAGTTTTCGGATTGCATAGCCGGTTCCCTCATCAATCACACTTTTAAGCATGTTGGTAACAACATAAGCCACATTAGAATTGATTACTGGAGTAATCTCAATCGTATTTTCTTCAATAGTATGGCCATCAGCATCAGTTATTTTAAGAATGTAGATTGGTTTTGTTTTATATCCACCATCGGCTAAGACACAAAAGGCTGAAGTCATATCAATTAATGACACATCACACGAACCAAGTGCTAAAGAATAAACTGGTTGCAGTCGCGTATTTATACCCATTCGAGTAGCATATTGAACTACAACTTCAGGACTGATTTTACTTATTAGTCGTACCGCTACCACATTGCGGGATAATGCTAAGGCACGACGCAGGGTCATTTTGCCCATAAAGCGGTGGTCAAAGTTTACTGGAACATAAGGTTCAGGAACACCTGGGATTGTGATGGAAAATGGTTCGTCTAATTCTAAATCTGCTGGTGTAAAACCTTGGTCAATTGCTGCGGTATAGACAAAAGGTTTGAAGGCTGAACCAGCCTGGCGTTTTGCTTGTGTTGCCCGGTTAAAAGGACTTTGTCGAAAATCTCGACCGCCAACCATTGCTCGAATATAGCCGGTTTTAGGGTCAATTGCGACTAAAGCGCCTTGCAGATAATTGGGCTTTAAGAGCGTATCCTTTGTGACAAGTGAATCATAGCGCAATTTTTTATGAGGAAGATTGTAATCCTTTTCAATTCGTTCCAGATTAGTTAATAATGCTTGGTTTGCACTTTGTTGCATATCTAAATCCAAAGTGGTATATACAGTAGCGCCACTTTTATAAATGAAGTCATCGCCATAACGAGTCGATAAGTATTTTCTTATTTCCTCAACAAAATACGGTGCTTCATTTTTGAATCCGGTTTTGGGTAATACACCGAGTGGCGCAGATAGTGCTTTTTCTAATTGAGTTTGGGAAATTTTTTTGTTTTTGTAAAGCATTCTTAAAAAGAGATTTCGTCGTTTTAATGCGGCTGATGGATTTACATACGGAGAATAAAGATGAGGAGCTTTGGGCAAAGCAGCAATGAGGGCACATTCCGGTAAGGTAAGGTCTTTTACCGATTTGTTAAAATAGGTTTGGGCTGCGGCTTCAACACCGTAAACCCCATGTCCAAAATATACTTGATTTAAGTAAAGTTCTAAAATTTCATCTTTAGAGTAATTCCGTTCCAGTTCAAAGGCTAATAACGCTTCTTTTATTTTGCGACTAATAGTTTTTTCTTGAGTTAAAAACATATTGCGTGCCAATTGTTGAGTGATTGTGCTTGCACCTTGGGCAAATCGTAATGATTTTAGGTTACGAAGCGTTGCGCCAAAAAATCGAATTATATCGATGCCCCAGTGGGAATAAAATCTTTTATCTTCGACAATAATTAAAGCGTCTTTCAACATCTGAGGAATCTGGTTCAAAGGTACTGGGGTTCTTCTCTGCTGAAAAAATTCGCAGATTAATCTTCCTTTACAATCAAGTAATTTAGTTGAAGCCGGTGGTTGATAATTTTTGATTTCTTCAGGAGAAGGTAATCCGGTTCGCAAACGGAAAATTCCCGCGAAAATTATTCCACAAATAAAAGACAAAAGAATAATAATTAATAAAAAGATATTTCGAACTTTTTTTCTAAATTTAGTTGATTTCATATGGCAATTATAATTTTATAAATAATAAATGTCAACGATTGTTAAGAACAGAAGGCATCAAGAATTTTGTGTAAATTCTTTTTTCTTCCATTAGGTATGTTCCCCTTTTTATTACTGTCCATCGAAGGATATACTTTATTTTTAACATACCAATCCTAAATTTACACAAAATATTATACATTACCTAAGAGGACAGATTAGACTCTGCTAATATTTAAGTAAAACTATGGAAAAAAAGATTGATTATGAAATTTCCTGATTTTTTAGCCTTGACTTTTCCTAAGTGTTTTGTTTTACTTATTTATGCCTTGGACAATTATTGTTAAACAAAGATTTAGTGCTGCACACTATCTTAAAGACTATAGTGGGAAATGTGAGGAATTACACGGTCACAACTATTTAATTGTTGTTCATATTACGAGTTCAAAAATACCAAAATCTGGGATGCTTTATGATTTTAGAGAAATTAAGGAGTATTTAAAAACAATCCTGCCGGACCACAAATGTTTAAATGATATCTATAAGTTTAATCCGACCACAGAAAATTTAGCAAAACACTTTTATGATAAGATTAAGAAGAAATATCCGGTTACCAAAGTAGAAATTTGGGAAGATGAGAATCAAGGCAGTTCTTATGTGCCGGGCATTCACAAAAAATAATCAACCTTTGACTAGCGCGGTTATTACTTTCATATTTTTTAAGTCTTCTTTGTCGTTAGTCCTGGGAGTTTCCATAATTCCAGGTAGATGTTTCAGTAAAGGATGATTAACAATATTTTTAAATCCGTCTAAACCAATTTTACCTTCACCAATATGCCAATGCCGGTCGATTCTTGAACCCAAATCAGTTTTAGAATCGTTGAGATGAAGGAGATATAATCTTTTTAAGCCGATAAGTTCATCAAATTCTCTTAAGGTTTTATCTAAACCTGATTTAGTATGAATTGGATAACCAGCTTCAAAGATATGGGCAGTATCTATCACAACGCCCAATCGGTTTTTATCGTCAAGATTATCCAAGATTGTTTTTATCTGAATAAAGTTATAACCGATTTCTGAACCCATACCTGAGGTGTTTTCTAAAAGTAGGATTATAGAATTTTTGACTTTGTTGAGTGCTTGATTGATGCCATCACACACTCTTTTTAAGGCCTCAGTTTCTGAAGATGACATTCGACTGCCAATATGCATAATTAGGAATTGCGCAGATAAAGTTTCGGTTCGTTCTAATTCAGTGATAAGTGAACTAAGGGATTTTTTGAATAATTCTTTATCTGGCGTGGCTAAATTAGGTAAATAGGGCATATGAACATAGATTGGACTGAGGTTGGCTTCAGCAATTTTCTGTTGGAATTCTTTTATATCATCTTTATCTAAAGGCGGATACTCCCAACCGCGAGGATTTCGGGAAAATAGTTGAATTGTTTGACAATGTTTTTTTAAGGCACGGTCAACAACTTTACGAAAACCGCCCGCAATTGAGATATGAAACCCAAATCGCATTTACTTGTAATTCAGGTTAGTGAAAGCCAAATCAAAAGATTGTCTTATTCTCCTTTTTCTTTGTCGTTAAGTTTTTCTTTTTTATATCCTTTGGGTGGCTCAAATAGTGAAGGTGACAGTTCTTCTTGTCGAATCTCTTTAATTTCGTAGGAACTGAGGAGTTTACCTTTTTCCTGCTCGACAATTTTTATTGGAACACCCCAATACATATTATCTCTCTTCTCGGTTTCCACCGGCTGGAATTTAAATGCAAAATCTTTAGCGATTTGTTCAAAAAATACTTTCATTTTATCAAATACTTTAATATTTTCTAATTTTAGACCGATTTTTTCCCAATCAGTGGACCAGAGTTCTATGACCTTTTGGTCATTAATAGAACCAACATATTTATCGCAAAGCCATTGATTAACTTTTTCGCCACCGGAAACTTTTTTGAAAACTATGTTGGTCTTTTCTGCAGTTTGTTTTTTCATCATCTCTTCCATCTTTTTTCGCTGGTCTGATGGTAGATTTTTTAGGGCTTGCTCAATAGCACTGGTGGCATCTTTCATCATTTCTTGCATCTTTGCCAAATCTTCTTTGGTTAATTCTGTATAAGATTTTTTCTTATTATCAATTATCCAAAAGATTTCTTTGTCGCCGCGAAAGATTGTTGCGATATCTAATTTCTCTGCCTTTGCATCTATCCGAATACATTCTTTACTAAGATATGTGGTTTGAATCAAAGGCTTTTCTTTTGGTTTGGTTAAATCTTGCATCTGAGCGGTCATTACAATATCTGCATAGATTAAATTTATAATTGTAATAAGACAGATAAGGCTGGTTTTTATTAATTTCATTTTTCCTCCAACAAATATAAAATATCTATACTATAAATCTAAAATCGTTAATTGTCAACTACGGATGGCTAAATTTACAAGTATTATCCAAGATTTTTAAACTGATAAATGATTTTTGTTTTATAAAAAATCCCCGGGTTTTTTAGACCCGGGGATTGTAGAAATATTCAATTCTATGGTAAGGGAGCATTAGCGCGGCCGGTATTTCTGATGTCGTGGCGGAATTTAGGCCAAGGTGAGGTTGTTGATAAACCAGGTACCATTCCTTTAATGGCAAAAACTCCACCGCCATTAGATGAAGCAACATAGATTGTGCCATCAGGACCGATTGTGGGAGAAGGTTGGAAGACATCAAATTTTGACTGCTTGGTATGTCGGAAAGAAGATTTCTTGGCTGAAGCAAGTGTGACTTGCCAGAGGATATTACCGGATTGACTGACGCCAAAAACTTTGTCTTCATTAGTATAAACAATGATTGTACCATTTGAAGCAATCGCCGGAGTAGAAGAAATGTCTTCATCACTTAATTGAACTGGAAACCCAGAAACTGCTGTGCCTGTAGGAGTAACTCCATAAAGTTTACCATCATCGCATCCGAAATAAATATTATTATCGGTTCCAACTACTGGTGAAGAACGAATACCGTCACCTGCTTGATAAGGAGAAGGCCAAAGTGGAGTTCCAGTTGAGGTGCTTAAAGCATATAGATAACCGTCTTCAGTGCCAACATACACCCGGTCAGAGACAATTGTTGGAGATGACTGAACGCTGATGCCAATTCGGCGTCGCCATTGAAGTTGGCCATTGGAATTTAGTTTTGTGACATAACCAGAATCATCACCAAAGTAAACAAAACCTTGCGCATCAATTGCCGGCGAAGATGCAATTTCTAATTTTGCGTAGTATCTTTTAATGGTATCTGAACTTGAACCATTATCACGAAGCACATATAAGAAGCAGTCATCACAACCGACAAATATTCTACCATCTGCACCAATCGCGGCAGATGAGCCATACTCATTAAAAGTTAGACCATCATACGAACTATCTGGATAGCGCCAACGCGTCGTACCACTAGTGGAAACACAATAGAGTTCACCTTCTTCACTACCACAATAAATCTTTCCTAAACTTTGGTTAACTGCTGGTGTCGCGTTGATTGATACTTCTTCATAATTGGGATATCCAGCAGAAACAGTTGCTTCTCGCCAGGCTTGGGTGCCGTCTTCAGGTTTAATTGCATAAAAGAAACCATCTTGAGCACCAATAAATATCCGCCAACGATTAGAAGCATCTAAGCCTAATGCTGGTGAACTGGTAAAAGGATATTCATCAGGAATTTGAAATTCCCAGCCAACAACAATGGCTATAAATGGTGGTGTGGTATCAGACAATGCACCTAATTTATTTCGGGCAATTGCTCTAATTATATAAGTATCCGGTCGTGTCGTAGGAACTGGAAAATTAATCGAATCTCTGAATATGGAACCAGTGTATTTCCGAGGAAGCCAGGACCTTAGGGTATATGTTGTCGCATTGGGTTTGCGATACATAAATCTTACTTGCACACTTTCTGTAACCGCATCAAAGGCTCTTGTGGTAAAAGGTATATAACGATAAGGTGATACACTGCGAGCAAAAGTCGCAAATGGCGACGGACCAGGCCCAATTATTGTGTCAATTGTTGGACGAATCGCACCCTGAGTAATAACTACTAATTGCACTGGCGGTGCAGTATCCGAATAATTATTTCGGCTATCTTTGGCAACTGCTCGGATAATATATGTGTCAGTTGAGGTAGTGGTAAAAGTTATTGTGTCTTCAAATGTTGAGCCAGATGGTAAATAACTCCGCCAACTTCTTGATGTCCAGGTTGTAATATTTTTCTTGCGATGCATAAATCGGACTTGCACGGAATCTGAACTATAAGCCATAACAGAAAAATAGACATATGCTCCAGAAATAATAACTTCATCACTTGCGGTAATTGTTGAAATGCTCGGACCCTGAGTATATAACTTTACTGCTTTAGATGTATCAGATTCTTTTCCTTTGGTATCAATAGCAATGGCTCGAACAATATAGGTATCTGGTGTATTAAAGGTAATAGTAGTTGTAAATGTTGCTGGTGATGGTGCTGGTCCTTGTCGTATTAAAGTATCGTAGGATGTAGCGGTTTTCTTTTTATACATAAATTTAACATAAACAGAGTCAGTTGTATCTCGGGCAGTAGTCGAGAATCTTATGGGATAACCTGCCATAAAAGAATCAGGTGGGGTTAAAGTAATAACTGAATCAACAGTTGGTTTGTAATTGACTTGGACAGTAACACTAAGCGGGTCAGATTCAGGAGAAGTAGCACCTTTGATATCTTGAGCAATAACCTTAATCGTTTTCAGACCTGGAGATTGAAAAGCGTAGCCAGTCTGATATTCTTCTTCTGATGCAACATAATCTGAAGTGTCAACATAGCCTTCACCCCAGTTAAAAATAAATCGCACTTCATTTTTATCTGGGTCTTTGGCTTTAGCCGTATAAATCTCCATCTTACCATCATATGTGGAACTTGGTCCAGTAAGTGTCGGCTTTTCTGGAGCCCGATTCTTCTTTTTACAACTAATCGGCAAAACAATCAAAGCAATTGCACAGAAAATCAATAACAGGAAGATTGGGTATATTGTTGATTTTTTCTTTAGTATCATTTTACCTCCGTTATTCAATTTGTTATCTTAAATCACAAAAATACAAAAAAAACGAAAGTTAGAAGAGATTTTAAGATTTCGGCTTTCATACTTTCGTGCTTTTGGGATTGAATTATGCATCTTATCTTAAAACAACCGGTCCGTGGAAATTACCGGTTGCTGGAATTCGACAACTACCACCGCGGCCATCTTCACAATAAAAATGGTATGTGTGATAATTGCCGAGATAATGTTGGGTCTTAAAAGTATAAACACCATTATACGGTTTACCTTGTTTCAGTTTTAACGGATAAGATTCGCCATTAATTACAATTTGGATTAAAGAAGGCGCATCAAAATCCTCATCAAGATAAGTTACATAATAAGTAAAAGTTTCAGGTTTGTAACCGATAATCGGGTCAAGTTTAACATCAAATAATCGTGGTGGTGAATTGTAAGTTTCAGTAACTTCAGGCCCACGAATAAAACCTTGTTCCGGCAAAGAGATACAATTGTTTAAGTTATCAATCGCGCGAAAATAATAGGCATGTTTTCCTGCAGGCAGATTTAAGGTTGCGATATAAGTGCCATTTGAAGGTGTGCCTTTATGGAGACGCATCGGATACTTGATACAATCAACATAGACTGCAACTTCTTTCGGTGGATTACAATTGGGGTCATAGTAGTTCACAGTATAAGTGTAATATGTTTTATCAGTCCCTGATTTTTGATACACACCACCTTTAGTTAAACGGGTTCGTTCAAAAAGCGGTTTGGTCACGCCAACTAAGGGTCCTTTTTTTGCACTATATCTTGGAAAACGGGCAGATTTACCATATTCATCTTCTGCATAAAAATAATATAAATGTTCGCCCGGGGGTAAAGTCAGTTTGCATTGATAAATTCCATCATTAGATTTACCGCTTTTTCTTTTCAAAGGATAACTTATATCGTCAACATAGACTTCAATTCGCGATGGTTTTTTACCATCTGGGTCATAATAACGAACCGAAGCAAGATAAACATTACGAGCCGTGCCTGATTGCGGTTCAATGGTGCCATCAAAAAGACAGGGGCGAGTATTCAACTTTGTTGCATCCGAAATTGTCGGTTGAGCCTTAACTAAGACAAAACTAACCGATAAACACAAAAATAGCACAAGCACAACATAAGGCTTTCTCATGTTGCCTCCAAGAGCAAATTTGCCATAACGAATAAAGTATAATCTTCAATTTTAATGTTGTCAAGTAAAAGTTTTTGAGAACTTTAAAAAGATTTAATGTGAAGTAGTGCTGTAGGCATTAGCGACTGAAGATACAGAAAAATAAGAGTTGATACGGAAAAGCGATATTTAGGATTCAACATCTTAATTTTCTGCTGTATTGGGTTCAGAATGGCAGGGTGATATATTGTCTTGCGGAATTTGGTTCAGAATGAATGCGAGGGTTACTTCATCTGTCATGTTGAGCGGTAGCGAAACATCTCAACTGCCGGTCTTTCGGCATTCTATGTTGAGGTGTAAAATTCAATATTCCTCGGCATTTGAGATTCTTCGCTACGCTCAGAATGACAAAAGAGCCAGGCTGTCATTCTGAAGCCCGATAC
>JAOABV010000047.1 GCA_026418155.1 candidate division WOR-3 bacterium
TATCTTTAGTTTATCAGAATTTCCACTATTATTTTACTCTCATTTTCTTGTTTCGGTCCTTGTGCTTGTTATGCTGAATGTAGCGAAGAAGCCTAAAAGCAAAATCTTCACTTTGAAGTTATTCGTAAAATTCAGGTTAATAGATATCGAATTAGGGAAAATTAAGTAAGCACGACCTGTACTATAACTTTTTCGAGAATGTTCGGATTAGTGCGCTAAAAATAAGCATCGGATATAAAAAAAGTTTCTTGATTTGCCACCACCTACTCGTATCATATTTCTCAAAATAGTGATATAAACTTTTATGCATAGAAAAAATCATTTTGGTGCGGACTATTTTTGTGCTTGCACCCCGATAATGGATAACTGAAGAATCCGGAAAATAAACTATTTTCCAGCCGGCGCGCTTTAATCGCAAACAAAAATCAACATCATTATAAAACATTGGAAAACGTTCATCAAAACCGCCAATTTGCTCAATTGCTTCTTTGCGCACCAAAAGACATGATGCCATAGGTTGGTCAATTTCGGATATTTGATTATAATCGAAATATTTCATCCGCCAGCGGCCAAAAGTTTTATGCTGGGGAAAAAGTCGTGATAAACCAGTTAATTCCCACAATAAAATTGAATAACTGGGAAAAGCGCGAACTGAATCTTGAATTGTTAAATCTGGATTTAGTATTTTCGGAGCAATGGCACCAACTCGGGGATTTTGTTTAAGATATTCAATTAGTGGTGGAAAGAAGTTATCTCGTAATATCGTATCCGGATTAAGCAGTAGAATATATTCACTCCGGATAATTTTGATACCTTGATTGTTGGCTTTAGCATAACCAACATTTACTGCATTTTTTATTAATCTAACTTGGGAATAACTTTTTTCAATAATATTAACCGTTCCATCTTGCGAATTATTGTCAATGACAACGATTTCATAATCAAAAAATTTAAATTGCTCTTGAAGAAGAATTGAATCTAAACAAGGTTTTAGATATTTTTTGCTATTCCAAGTTATAATAAGAATTGAAACCATTTTCTCAATTATCTTTTTAACAATCTACTCTTAACCTTTGCAGTAATGAAGATTGATTTTTATTTTGCGGTTTTATTGGGAAATTTAATTGATATTTATCCTTCGTGATGTATTTACGAAATTCCAGTTTCCATTTGCATACGATAATAATTTAAGAGGTCAGCCAGCGTTGTATAAAATGACACCTCTGGTTTCCAACCTGTTAATTGGGAAAATTTCTGGGCGCTTCCAGTAAGTATTGGAATATCATTAGCACGGATTAAACTCTTTATGGTGGTAATTTTTATCTTTTTCTTGCTAAGTTTCAAGAGAAATGCTATGCACTCTTTTATGGTATAAGGTTTGCCACTGGTGATATTATAAATCTCACCGGTCTTTCCTTTTTTCATCGCCAAATAATAAGCACGGATTACATCCGAAACATCAAGATAATCTCTTTTGACATTGATATTGCCAACTTGTAATACGGGTTTTCTTTTGCCAACTTCAATTTCCGCAATTCTTTTAGCAATACTGGGAAAGATAAAATGCTCGGCCTGTCCTGGCGCAGTATGACTAAATGGTCTTAAGATTACAATATCTAAGTTATATTGACTAACATAATATAGACATATCTTTTCCGCACAGAGTTTACTTAAGGCATAAAAACTTACTGGATTGGGGGGCATACGCTCAGTCAATTTTCGCGCACTTCGACCATATACTTCACAGGATGAAATATAAATAACCCGTGGTCTTATCTTCGTTTCTCTTATTGACTCTAAAACATTTAGTGTGCCCATTGTATTAATAGCGAAGGTATCTTTAAGATTCTTTTCGGCTTGAGAAACCGAACTTTGTGCCGCAAGATGAAAGATTATTTGGGGGCGAATCGTTTTGATAACCCTTAAAATTTCTGAATAGTTGCGAATATCACAATAATAGATTTTATAATTAGTCTTCTGAGGAATAGCCCAATAAGTGCCATAAATATCATAGCCCAATGACTGAAGATAACCTGCAAGATAATTACCAACAAATCCTTCAATACCGGTAATTAGGACTTTTTTCACAGAATGAGGAAAGTTAAATCTTAATAATTTTTTCTAAACTCGTTCCCGCCAGTAATCTAATAAATCTTTTAGCGTTTGCTTAAAAGGGATTTCTGGGCTCCAGCCAATTTCCTTTTTAATTTTAGTCGGGTCGCCAATTAAAAGTTCAACATCAGATGGTCGTAATCTTTTTGGGTCAACTTTAATTTCAATATCAACTTTGCTCAAGGAAAGTAAAATATCCAGTACCTCTTTAATTTTATAGCCTTTACCAGTACAAATATTATAGACTTCTCCAGGCGTTCCTTTTTTCAGGCAGAGATAATAAGCGCGGACCACGTCTCGGACATCGGTAAAATCTCGTACGGCCGATAAATTTCCCACATAAATTATTGGTTTACGTTTGCCTTTTTCAATTTCCGCAATCTGTTTAGAAAAATTAGAAGTAACAAAGACTTCTCCTCTTCTTGGTCCGGTATGATTAAAAGCTCGAGTGCGAATAATATTCAAGCCATAACTTTTATGATACTGAAATCCTAATAAGTCTTGAGCAACCTTACTTACTCCATATGGACTTAGCGGACGCAGCGGATTAGTTTCTTTAATTGGCACTTCTGAAGGAAAGACTTGACCATATTCTTCGCTCGAGCAAGCGAGTTGAACTCGACAGTCCGTTAACCCCACATTTCGTATGCTTTCAAAAATGTTCAATTCGCCAATAATATTAGTAGTTAATGTTTCTGCTGGAGCGACCCAAGACATTGGCACATAACTTTGTGCTGCCAGATGAAAAATCATATCCGGTTTAACCTGTTTAATCACATTATTAACTGATACCGCATCGCGTAAATCGCACTCAAAAAGTTTGATTTTATTTAGAATGTGGGTGATGTTTTCCATACGCGAACGCCAACGATAAATGCCAAATACCTTACAATCTTTTTGGGTTAATAGATATTCGGCTAAATGACTACCAGCAAAACCAGTAATCCCGGTTATTAATGCTTTCATATTAACTCCTTAAATTTTTCCTAAACTATAAAATTGGAGACAATTAAAACAAATACAAGAATATTTTTGAGATTAATTATTTCATTAATCTTTAGCAAAATAGATTTATTTTCAGACATCAATGCTTTCCTAAATGTATCTTTGGCTATCGGGTATATAGCAAAATTACTAATGGCGGTTAGTGAAGATATATTTTTGGACATTAATACTTTCATAAATGTCCCTTCATTTATTTATCTTAGGTAATAGCGACTTGCTAATGGCAGTTAGCAAAATTAGATATATTTTCAATTTATGCTTTTTCAACTTTACCGGAACGAAGACAACGAGTGCAGACCCAAATTTTTTTAGTTTCGCCTTCAATTTTTGCTCGTATTCGTTGAAGATTTGGTTCCCATCGTCGTTTTGTCACATTATGGGCATGGCTAATATTAGAACCAACCACGCCAACTTTGCCACAAATTTCACAATGTTTTGCCATATGCTCCTCCAATTGGGAACAATTAAATTCTAAATTCATATTTAAACAAGTTGTATTTCAATATAGACACCTTTTATTAATAGTAAAAAATACTAAACTCAATAATATAAAATACAAGATTTACTAATAATGTCAAGTGTTGTTATTGAGATTATTTTACTTCTTTGTGATTCTTTAGTGTATGTTGTCTGCGACTTTTTTCTTGACAGATAGAATTTTTTGGTGTATGATAAAATTATGGCACATAAGAAAGGCGCAAGTTCATCAAGAAATGGCAGAGATAGCCATGGTCAGAGATTAGGCGTTAAGGCATATGCGGGCGAATTGGTTAATGCCGGCAGTATTATCATTAGACAACGCGGAACTATCTTCTTACCCGGATTAAATGTTGGTCGGGGTAAAGATGACACACTGTTCGCAATGGCTTCAGGTATTGTCAGATTTGAACGAGTTAGCCGAAACAAAAAACGCGTCTCGGTCTATCCTGTCTCTGAATCCAATATACCGTTATCAAACTAAAACCGAGTCTAATTTTGAAGGTATCTCTAACTACAAATTACTAACCCGATTATATTAATTTTTATATCCTCAGACCAATACTGGTTTTCTCAAGAGTTTAAAATTTCTCATTAAAGGTTTCCCGCCTTATCAATTTATTTTGATTGCCAAATAGTTTTACCTGTTTTATCAATGTAATGCCATTTTTTACCAATTCTTACTTTTGCTAAACCGTTACAAAAATTTTCGGCTTCATCATATTGTGCTTTGATTACGATTTTGCCGGTTCTATCAATATAGCCAAAATTTTTTCCTATTTTAACAACTGCCAGTTCTTCTGAAAAATCGTCTACCCAATCATATTGAGGTCTGATTACAACTTTGCCAGTTTTATCAATATAGCCCCAGCGATTATTAATTTTAATACGGGCTAATCGTTCGTGAAAATCACCGGCATCATCATATTGTGGGTTGATGGCGTATTCTCCGGATTTGACAATATAACCAAACTTTTCGTTTTTTTTAACACATGCCATGCCTTCAGAGAACTTTTGCGCCCAATCATAAACCGGTGATATTGCATAATCACCATTTTTATTAATATAACCATATTTTTTGCCCATGCGGACAACTGCCAAACCTTGGGCAAAATCGTCCGCCCAATCATATTGGGCTTTAATTACCATCTTGCCGGTCTTGTCAATGTAACCATATTTATGATTAATTACAACTTTGGCTCTTGCTTCCGAGAAGTTGCCCGCGTCGAGATACTGTGGTTTAATGACTAATTTTCCTTTCTTATTTATATAGCCAATCTTATTTTCTACCCAAACTCGTGCCAGACTATCGGAAAAATTATCAACCCATTCGTATTGCGGTGTTATCTGATAGCGTCCTAAGGTGTCAATAAATCCCCAGCGATTTTCAACAAATACTCCAGCCAAGTCTTCAGAAAATCCCCAAGTTTTATCAAATCGTATTGGGATAATAATCTCGCCTTGCTTATTAATAAATCCATATTTACCATTTTCTTTAATTGGAAAGAGTGGTGTTGAGTTTAACTGGAAAGATAATAGCGAAAGACCAAAAACTAAAAACCCGAAATTAAAAATAGCGAGTCTTAAAAGATATTTTGGGGCTTGATTTTTTAACATTTTATCTTTAATTTTAAGTTTCAGAGCAAAACATCTCCAAGATATTTGGCGAAACGGCTAAATTTCACTTGTGTTTTTATCGTCTTGCTTTGAATTGTATCACTGGAGATTGGTGAAGCGTGCTTGAATAATATTTTTTAGCGTATTATATGCTTCTTGAATTTTATCTTTTTTGCCTCCGCCTTCGGCTAAATCTGGTCTACCGCCTCCGCCACCATTCATTATTTTACCCAATTCGCGGGCGATTTCATTTGCAGATAATCGGTCTTTGAGATTTTCACTCACAAAAGTAATATACCGAATTCGGTCATCATCTTTGGAACTGGCGATAAGAAATCCACAGATGTTTTCTCTTTCGAGCTGTCGAATTTTATCGGCAATTAGTCGTAGGTCAGCAATATTAAGGTAATCATAATTCTTAAAGATTAATTTAATTTCCGAAACTACCTCAACATTTTTTTGCAGTTGATAGATTTCCGCATCAATTACTTTAGTGGTGAGCCGTGCAATATACCGTTCTAATTGTTTTTGGGTGTTAAAAACACTTTCAATTTTATTTATTAAAAGATTATCCGTGGCTTCTAACTTTTCGTTCAATTCATCAAGAATTTTTCGTTCGTTTTTTATGGCTTGATAGGCTAATTTTCCGACTAAGGCTTCAATTCTTCTGATGCCGGCAGCAATACTGGTTTCAGTAATAATTTTGAAGAGGCCAATTTCACCGGTTCTTCTTAAGTGAGTGCCACCACAGAATTCGCAAGAGAAATCGCCGATTTTTAAGACATTGACGCGTTCACCATAGGTTTCACCAAAAAATGCTAACGCGCCCATAGTTTTTGCTGATTCAATTGGAATGTTCTTTAAGTGCTCAACTTTAAGGTCTTCAATAATTTTGTTAAAGACAAGTTCTTCAACTTTTTGAATTTGTTCATTAGATAACGGCAAAGGAGAAGTAAAATCAAATCTAAGCCGGCCAGGCTCAACTAAAGAACCTTCTTGTTTTACGGATTCACCCACAATCTTTCTTAGTGCAGAATGTAAAAGGTGGGTTGCAGTGTGAGCCCGTTCAATTTCTCGTCGGCGTTCTTTATCAATCATTGCCCGCACTGGGATTGGTGTTTCGACAAAAGCGCCTTCCGTAATTTCACCTTTTGAGAGCTTTGCTTCACACCAGCGATGTTTATTCTTATAATAAGTATCAAGCACTTCCAATTCAAAATCTTTACCGATGATTTTACCAGTATCACCTACTTGACCGCCGGCTTCAGCATAAAATGGCGGGTCTTGTAATAAGATTTCCCAGATTTCTTCAGAAAGTTTTTGAGCAATGAGCAGATTAGTATCAACCGTATCGCATTCATAGCCACAGAAATCTTCGGTCTGCATTGAAAGGGCTTTTTCCATTGCATCCGAGATTGACTTTTTGACATCAATAGCAACTTTTCTTGACCGTTCTTTTTGTTTTTCCATTTCTTGCGCATAACCTTCTAAATCCAAAGTATAACCGTTTTCTTTTGCCAGTTCTTGAGTTAATTCTACGGGCAGACCAAAAGTATCGTGAAGTTTAAATATTTCCGTGCCAGGTATTTTTTTGTCTTGTTGGTATTGTTCTGCCAGTTCCTGCCAACGAATTAAACCTGAAGAGATTGTTCTTAAAAATCTTTCTTCTTCGGCTTTAATGATAAGAGCAATTGTCTCGCGTTTGTGCACATATTCGGGATACCATTGTCGCATCTGTTCAATGATTTCACTGCTTAACCGATATAAGAAAGGTTCTTCAATGCCAATCTTATAAGCAAAGAGTAACGCCCGACGCAGAATACTTCTGAGCATATAACCTCTGCCTTCATTAGATGGAATTGCACCATCACCTAAGGCAAAAGTTAAGGCTCGAGCATGGTCAGCACAAGCATAATAAGTCGTACGATTTTTGTCATTAAGTGGTGTGTTAAGAATTTTACCTAATGCTTTGATAATTGGCACAAACAAATCGGTTTCAAAGATAGACTTTTTCTCTTGCGAGACCATACATAATCGTTCCATTCCCATACCTGTATCAATACCGCGATTCTTTAATGGTAATAGTGTACCATCAAGTTGCATATCATATTGAGGAAAGACAATATTATAGAGTTCAAGAAATCGCGGACAGTCGCAACCTGGACCACAAGTCTCTTGGCCACAACCAAATTCTATACCCATATCAAAATAGATTTCTGAACAAGGACCGCAAGCACCAGTAAGTCCGGCTGGTCCCCAGAAATTATCCTTTTTACCGAGTTTATAAATACGGTTCTCTTTCAAGCCGACATCCTTATGCCAAATCTCGTAGGCTTCAAAATCTTCTTCATAAACTGAGACATAGAGATTCTCTTTGGGTAATTTAACCACTTGCGTAAGATATTCCCAAGCCCAGGGAATGGCTTCTTTCTTAAAATAGTCGCCAAAAGAAAAATTACCGAGCATTTCAAAAAAGGTGCAATACTTAAAAGATTTGCCAACTTCGGCTAAATCAGTTGCGCGCAGACATTTTTGAATTGAGGTTGCTCGGCGATAGGGCAATGGAACTGTGCCTGCGAAAAACGGCTTAAATTGCACCATACCAGCACTGGTAAAGAGTAAAGTCGGGTCATCTTTAGGAATTAAAGATGAACTGGGAACAATCTTATGGTCCCGTTTGGCATAAAAATCAAGAAAAGTTTGTCTAATCTCTCGGTGGTTCATATTATAATCTCAAATTTCAAACCTCATAACTCAAAACTAAAAAACATTAACTCAGAAACTCATTTAATTTTCTTCAATCTTTAATACTTTCTTAATCATTGGATAAGAAAATCCGCGTCGGGTTAATAGTGTATAGAATTTTTGTTTTCGTTCTTGAAGGGGATATTTTTTATATCGATTCTGATATTTCTCAATAATTCTTTTTAAGGCAGATTCTTCGCCATTGATAATTTCTGGGTCATTAAGGACAGATTCAATATCTTGTTGACTAATGCCTTTTTTTCTAAGTTCGGCAAAAATTAGGTGTTTGCCTTTAAGACTAAAATTAATCCGATCACGAGCAAATGCTTGGGCAAATTTTCTGTCATCAATCAATCCCTGATTTTCCAATTCGGTCATTACATCTTTTATTATTGAGGGAGAAAAATCCTTGTGTCGCAACCGGTCTTCAATCTCCTTTTTGGTGCGCATCCGATAAGAGAGTAATAAATAAGCATAGTCTTTACATTTCTGCTTTTCTGACTCAAAAAGTAAATGCTCTAATTCGCGCTTTGTGATTTCTTGCTTATCATAAAGGGAAAGTTGGGCTAAAGTATCTTTGTCAACGCTGAATGCGTATTTGCCGTTGATATAGATTGAAGTGCGTTCAGGATTTTTTCTTTGTGGTCTTAGGGATATTTTCATCGGGTTCTTCGGGTTTTGATAAGTGTAATTCAGCAAGTAGTTTCTTTTCGACTTTCTTACGGATATCGGCATTCTTTTCTAAGAATTCAACTGCGGAATCGCGTCCTTGACCAAGCCGGGTATCTTCAAATATAATCCAAGTGCCGGATTTTTGTAGGATATTGTGTTCAGTGCCTAAATCAATAAGTTCGCCACAACGAGAAATACCTTTACCATAAATAATATCAAACTCAACTTCCTTAAAAGGTGGTGCCATCTTATTTTTGACAACTTTGACTTTAGTGCGGTTGCCAATCACAACATCACCTTTTTTAATCGAACCGATTCTTCTTATATCAAGTCGTAAACTGGCATAAAACTTTAATGCCAAGCCACCAGGAGTAGTTTCAGGATTACCAAACATAACACCGACTTTTTGGCGGATTTGATTAGTAAAGATAGCACAAGTCTTAGATTTACTAATCACACTGGATAATTTGCGTAAGGCTTGGGACATTAATCTTGCTTGCACACCGATAAACGCATCGCCCATCTCACCTTCAATTTCCGCTCGGGGCACTAAGGCGGCAACTGAGTCAATGACAAAAACATCAAGCCCGCCAGAGCGGGTTAGGGTTTCAGCAATTTCCAGTGCTTGTTCGCCAGAATCAGGTTGGGCAACAAAAAGATTGGTTAAATCAACCCCTAAAGCAGAAGCATAATTAACATCCAATGCGTGCTCAGCATCAATGAATACCGCATTTCCACCCATTTTTTGCACTTCAGCAATTACTTGTAAAGCCAAAGTGGTTTTGCCAGATGCTTCAGGACCAAAAATTTCTACTACCCGGCCACGAGGGAATCCACCAATGCCCAAAGCATAATCCAAGCCAATGGAACCAGTTGGAATTACTTCGGTTTGAACTTTAGTTTCAGTCTCGCCCAGTCTCATTATAGCGCCTTTGCCAAACTGCTTTTCAATTTGTGCGATAGCGGCTTTTAAGGCATTAATTCTTTCTTCTTTAGCCATAAGTCACCTCATTTTTGCGATGGAGAGGCACTTTTATTTTGCTCTCACATTCTCACATTATAAAGTAAGTATAAACCGAATAAGAATAAAGTCAAGACCAATAAGCGTTGATAAAAAGTATTCTTTTATCAACGCATTATGTTTTTAATATTTACTAATAGTGAGATTTGTCAATCACAAGACTTTTTCGAGTGTTTTTAATATTTACCTTTACCCTCTGATCAGAAAATGAAAAGATATTATGCAACAAAATATATATATTCAAAAGATATTGATTTTACAAGATTTCACCAACATTATAAAAATTAGACTTTCAAAAATTTTGCTTGACAGCATGATAAATTTTTGATAAAATTATATATTATTGTGGAAGTGCGTGTGTGTAAAAATATTTAGTGCTAAAATTAATTAAATTAGAATTTTTTATACTTAATTAATAAACACACTTCAGCACTTTCCCTAACAAACTTAAACTGATAGTAGTTTATCAGGAGCATATTGCATAAGTTCATAAGTTGTTCGTGGTCGTCAGGATTTACGATAAAATCTTTCATATTAGGAAATCCGCTTTCGGACATTGTCTGGGTGGATTTTTAAAAGCCGTTATAATCCGATGATATGGGTTCAGACTTTTAGGCAAGAGAAGTTTTCCCATATCGAATCGGTTTGCCTTTACCTTAATAAATATCTTGCCAAAACAAAATTGCATTCTGCCAATGAGCGGAAAGCAAATATTGGAGGAGACAATGCATAGTAAGATAAAAACATTATGCATAACTTTAGGCGTGCTTTTTGTAAGTTTGATTTTTGTTACTCAACTATACGCTGGAAAACGTTATGCAGTTGCCAGTAGTGATTGGAATCAAACCAGTACCTGGTCAACAACACCGGGCGGTTCTGGCGGCGCGCCAGTGCCAACNAGTTCGGATACAGTTTATATTGAAGCCAATGGCAGAACTGTTACTATACCCAACAATTATACCGCATACTGCCATCGATTAGAAATCGGCACGTCCACAAATGCGAATTCCTGTTATCTTAACTTTGGCGGTAGTGGAGCGACTTTGAATGTTGGCCAAGATGTCATCATTTATGGCGGAAATTCTTCATTTATTCGTCGAATAGATGTGGCAAGCGGAATTCTTAATATCAACGGTAACTTAACCCTTAATCTCAATGGCAGTGGTGACCAGAGTAATCGTAATTGTGTTGTCCAGATATCTACCGGCACAGTTAATCTTTCGGGTAACCTGAATTTTAATAGTCCTTCCAGTGGTGCTTCTCCTGAACAAAATCAGATTAATATCACAGGTGCGGGTAATTTTTATTTAGGCGGAAATTTTAACATCCAATATAATCTTGGCACAATATCACCGGGAACTTCAAGTAATTTCATTTTTAATGGCAGTATTAACCAAACCGTTCCAATCGGTGTTTCTAATATTAGATATAATAATCTGCATTTTAGTAATACCGGCACTAAAACCATTAGTGCTGCAATTACCACATCTAATGTAACTGGTGATGTTCGAATCTATGGAGGCACATTAAGTAACAATAGTTATACAATTACTGGCAATAGCACGAAAACTTTTCAAGTTGCTAATGGTGCAAAATTTCTGATGTTAGGAACAACTGGTATGGTGACTGGTTTTCAAACTAAAACATTTGGAACCACCAGTACCGTTGAATACGGTGGCGGAAATCAAACGGTTAGTAATGAAGGCTATGGACACTTAATCCTAAGTGGTAGTGGAACTAAAACAATGCCAACCTCAGAAATGATTTTAGCAGGAGATTTTACTATGGCCGGAACAAGTTCTGCAACTGCAGGTGCATCAATTACGGTTAATGGTAACTTTACACTTGGTGCTGGAACTACTTTTAATGCTGGTTCCTATACCCATAACATTAAAGGTAATTTTATTAATAATGGTGCAACATTTACTGCTTCTACCAGTACAATTAATCTTAACGGTTCATCAGCACAAACAATTGCCGGCACCACATCAACAACATTTGCAAATTTAACTATTAATAATTCAAGTGGTATCACTGTCAACAAAAGCGCTTTTGTTAATGGCGTTTTAACATTGACCAATGGTATTGTTGCTACTGGCAACGAAACTTTGGCAATAGGTTCCACGGGTTCTGTATCGCGTGTCTCAGGACATATTTGGGGTAATTTCAAAAAATATGTTAGCACGGGTTCATCTGTGTCACGAACATTTGAAATTGGGACATCATATTACTCGCCAGTCACGGTTACTTTTGCTTCAGTTAATACAGCGGGCAATCTAACCGCAAGAGCAATTGATGGTGACCATCCTAATATTGCTAATTCGGGTATTAATTCATCTAAGAGTGTTAATCGGCATTGGATACTAACTAATTCAGGCATCGGTTTTACGACCTACAACGCAGTATTTAATTTTAACCCACTTGACATAGACGCAGGTGCTGACCCCAACAATTTCTATGTTGCCAAAAAAGATGGTAGCAGTTGGTCTTTTCCAGAAATTGGAACAAGAACCAATACTAGCACTCAAGCACTTGCTATGTCCAGTTTCAGTGATTTTCAAATTGGAGAAAAAGAGGCATATACCCTGACTATTAACATCACCGGTAATGGCACAGTGACGAAAAATCCAGACCAGGCGACTTACACTTATGGCACCTGGGTGAAGTTACAAGCCAATCCGGACCCAGGATGGAGTTTTGGAGGCTATTCTGGTGATTTGACCAGTTCTAATGCTTATGATTCAATTCTGATGACTGGCAATAAGACGGTGAATGCTTTATTTACTCAAGACCAATACACCTTGACAATTAATTATGCTGGCAGTGGTACTGGTAGTGTCTCCAAGAATCCCAATCAAGCAACTTATACTTATGGCACCTGGGTTTATTTAACGGCCAATCCAGATGCCAACTGCCATTTTGCTGGTTATACAGGTGATTTAATTGGTAGTAATGCTTATGATTCAATCTTGATGAATAGTTCTAAGACGATTACTGCAACATTTAATCTTGATACATTCTTGTTGACGATAAATATTACAGGTAACGGTTCTGTCAATAAAGTACCAAATCAAACGTATTATAATTATGGCACATGGGTGAAGTTACAAACCAATCCAG
>JAOABV010000048.1 GCA_026418155.1 candidate division WOR-3 bacterium
GTTCTACGGTTCAAAAATGCTGGTCGGACCTGCTATAAGTCTTCTAATAAACATCATTTCAGTTATTGGCAATTTAATCCCTTTCCTTGTTTATTTTCATTATTGAGTGGTATTACACATTTTGAGATATATTACATAACACGGCTTTTATGATTTTTGATGGAAAAGTACAATAAAGTCATTTTTACCTTGATGATACTCTGAAAATAAATGTGCGTGGGCAAGATTCTAAAAAAGCATTACTTTTAATTTTCTTCGTCTATTTCTTCATGCCTTTGCGATAGGTTTTTTAGAAACTTTGGTTATTGCTTCTTGACATCAGGCAATTTTCTGTTTACACTAATTTAAGTCGGGGCGTGGCGCAGTTGGTTTAGCGCACCAGCTTGGGGTGCTGGGGGTCGCTGGTTCAAATCCAGTCGCCCCGACTTCGTTTCTATACCATCTTGTTAATCCGGAGGTTTAAGGACAATTTCTTTAGTCTTTTATCAATTGTAATCTTTGTTTTGCTTAGTAAAAAAACTCGTTTAAGAAATAAACAATTCTCAAAGAAATTTAATCTATAAAAAAACAAGCCCAGCGATATTATGCTGGGCTTGGGTTGGCTAAGTTTTAGATGTTAAGGTGTGCGCGGTGTAAGAATAAAGTTAATGTCTGGTGTGTTCTGACCGCTAACAACATTTACTGGTGATGGATACATCTTAGGATAATAATTTTGTGCCCGTGCCATCACATGATAATCTCTGGGAGGAAGATTCGTAATCGTGTAAGAGCCATCTTCTGCGGTCGTAACTCGACGGACAAAACGACGATGACGAGCAATCACTGTTGCTCCGGCAATTGGTAAGCCGGTTACTGAATCGGTTACTACTCCTGAAATCGAACCTGGGTCTTGTGGTGGTGGCGGAGGGCTCATCGCAACTAATGCGAAATTAATGTCGGCTGTCGTCTGTCCGGCAACAACTGTAACTGCAGTTGGATAGCGTTGGGGTCGATAACCAAGTGCTTTAGCCGTAACTTGATAATCACCAGCCGATAGGTTATTAATAGTATAGAACCCATTGGCATCAGTAAATGCTCGGCCTCCGCAACTTCCAGGTCGACAAGCATTAACTTGGGCATTAGCAATCGGTAATCCTGTTGCCGAATCCGTGACAACTCCTGAAATTGCTCCAGGATTTTGTGGCGGAGGTGGCGGCGGTGGTGTTATTGGTGCTAATGCAAAATTAATATCCGGTGTGTTCTGCCCGGCAACAACTTGAACTGGAGTCGGATACATTTTCGGACGATATTGCATTGCCGCAGCATTAACCTGATAAGAACCTGCGGGCAAATTATTGATGGTATATGCGCCTGAGGAATCTGTATATGCCATTCGACAACAATTCACTGGTCCGTGTGCCATAACCTTTGCGCGGAATATAGGTAAACCGGTTACAGAATCAGTCACAATACCGGATATCGAACCTACATTCTGTTGAGCAAAAGCAGTAGTCACCAACGCAATGCCAAAAAGTAGCGTGAGGAACTTTTTCATAATTCACCTCCTATTTCTTTTCTTAATTTTATAAACTCTGTTAGGACCGACTTCTAAATTTTTCTGCCAGTTGGACCCTTTGTCTAACAAAGTTCGGTGTCTAACAGAGTTTTTCATAAATTTTAGAGAATTATTCTCTTTCATCATCTATATAGACTACAAAAATCGTGCCAAAGTTTATTCAATTAGATAAAATTCACTAAATCTATGAAAATGAGCATAAAAATGTTTTGCCACAGCCATCGCAAATCTTTTACTAAATCTATAAATAATTACCATATCTTATAAATAATTACTATTTTATTAATTTTGTCAATTTTCTTATTTATAAATTTTGGCAATTTTTCTTAATTTTCTTTTATTAATTTTGGCAATTTTTCTTAATTTTCTAACACAAAGCATAGTTTGTAAGTGCAAATTTTTGCACGAGCCTGAAAATTGTTGCAACTTATTTCTCTGAAAAAGGCTATATCAGAATTCATATCTTAAGATTTTTCAATATAGCGATACATCAATGTAATTCAAAAGCCAGATACCAATACTTGAAATGGCAAATCCGATTCGGCATTGATACCAAAACGAATATTTGTTATATTTCGCATCCATTTCTGCCAGATTTCGGTTGTTAAGATAATCTTGATGCGCTGAATTGGTCATAAAATGAGAAACAATTAATCCTAATATGGAAATTGTCTCAGTGCTTAGAAATAAATATCCTTTAGTCTTTTGTTTGACTGACAATTGTCCTAAACCAGGATAAATCAAAGACCGAACTTTAACTGCTCTATTATTAATTTTAGAACCAAGATAAAATGTCGGCGTCAATTTCAAAGTATCACCTAATTGTCTTTTACTCTCCTCAAATATCTCAATGATTTTGGGTGAAACATATCTGGGGTCTAAAGTTAATTTGGGATTTAACATTAATAGATATCGAAAAGTATTTTGGGCAAGTTCTTTTCGCTCCAAAGCAACATAAGCAAATGCTTGATAAGTATAAAGTTGGACTAATGTTGTTTCAGTTAATGGTCTGGTGGTTCGAAAGATACTATCAATAGTTATAATTACTTGTTGATACTGTGCTTGATTATAGAGCGATTCCACTTGGGCAAGTCTATCTTCAATTGAAATTATATCTTTTGCCTCGCGATTTTGAGCAATAACGAAAAAGGCATTAGGGTAAATTAGAAATACCAAAATAAAAACTATAGTGAAGGATTGGAATTGCTTGATGTGTCCAACTGGCTTATTTTTTTTCAATTTTATCTTAAAGAATATCAATCCTATTACTTTTTATATTAACTCCTAATATAATTGGGGAAAATATCTCGGGTTCGTTTCGTTGCGGATAATCCATAAAACATTTAAATAGCGTCAAGCATCTTCTGTAAGTTCTTTTTTTCTTCCAACAGGTGTCTTCTCCTTTTCTTATTATTAAAATTGTCCATCATAGGAGAATACATCTTTATTTTTAATACATCAAATCTAATTTTACACATAATATTCTATTTCTATCTTAATACCAATATTTTTTCAATAGAACCATTGTTTGTCGTAGATGAGGTCAGCGACAGTTTTACAAAATATATACCTTGTGCTACGCACTTGCCCAATTTGTCAGTGCCATTCCATTTAACTGAATAGATTCCTGATTTCTGATACTGATTAATCAGAGTCTTTATCCAATTTCCATTTACATCATATATTGATAAAACGACATTTCCGTTCTGTTTGATTTCATAGCAGATAGTTGTTTGCATTTTTAGTGGATTAGGAAATATCTTTAATGACGAAAGGTTTAAGTTTGGCGATGTATTTATTTCTTCGCAACCAGTAGTAATATATTGCTCAACACTTGCGATAGGTCCAACATTTCTTCCGAAACCACCAATCACATATAGACTGCCATTAAGCACCGTTGCGCCAGCAGAATATCGAGCAACATTTAGTGATTCTGCAAGGGTCCAGGTATCTAAAATTGGATTATATACATCAACTCTGGCGTAGATTATTTCATTAGGTCCTTGTTGTCTTCTCCCGCCGATTACATAGATATTATTATTGAACACAGCACAACTATGACGAGAACGAGGTTCAGGAAATGGTCGTTTAGCAATCCAGGTGTCAGGGTAATATTGCTCATTGGCATTAGTATAACCATACAAGACTCCACCAATCGCATAAATTTTATTGTTGACTTGGGCACAACCTAATTCCACTCTGGGCGTAATCATCGATTTCCTGACAAACCAAGAATCACGGCTCGGAAGATAAACTTCAACCGTATCCGTATATTGACCACCATGGGGAGGCATTAGAAAACCGCCTAAGACATAGATACTATCACCGATAACACTGCCAGCAAAACCATAGCGACGCGTAGGTAGTCGTCTGCGTCTTTGCCATTGATTAGTTTGAGGGTCATAAACCTCACAACTTTCAACTGGAGCATTCCGAGTTCGGTTGCCACCAATTACATAAATTTTATTATTAACAACTGCACACACACCTCCACCCCGAGATGTTGGCATTGGTGCTTTAAGAATCCATGTGTCCAACACTGGGTTATACTCTTCAACATAACGAACTCCGGTATCTGCTTGTCCAAAACCGCCAATCGCATATATTCGGTTATTGACTGAAGCCACCATCACACCGTAACGGGGATAGCGCATTGGTGTGCGAAATGCCCAGCCCGCCCAAATACTGGATACGAATCCCATAAATAAAATTAGAAAATACAACTTTTTACCAACGAAATTTAATTCCAATTTTGTTATGCAAATTTGATTTCTCTTTAGCATAAATTTATTTTTATAAAAGAATATATCATTATCTATACAAGCAATATTCGTGCCATCAATAAATAAAATATAAAGACTGTGTAAGATGCATTGCTTTAATTTTACCTTAAAACAATATTTCTTTCAACAGTTGCTTGCGGCTTAAATTCAATGGTTTCTTCATAAGGTGGATAATAAGGATTCCTTAAAGTAATCTTATGCTTTCCAATAGGAACTATGATAGGTGTTGCAATAGGACTTGTTGCCTTATAAACATCGTCAATATAAATATCCGCCCAAGGTTGGACTGCGACCTGCAAATAGCCCACATAATCAAATAGATTAAAAACCAGTTTTAGATTATCGTTAGGGTTAATTGAAAACAAGGTTTCAATTGCCGGAAAATTGGGATTAATAAGTTTTAAATTATGCATTCCGACCTTTAGGTCAATTATCGTATCTTTAGGTGTTGTAAACACTTTTTCTCCATCAAGATAAACATCTGCCCAGGGCACCACAGAAATTTTAAGGTATCCCCGAGCGTTCTTTTGAGATGTTATTTCTAAACCCAGTGAATCTCTTTTTGTAGTCTCTTTATCTTTAGATGACGCCTTGCTTACAAATTCGCTTAATTGAATCGAGTCGTGTCTTGTTTTAATTCGACTAAATAAAGTATCTATGGGCAAAGAACTAAATTGTAATTGTGCCTTGCGGTTAATTTTATTAAAACCAATAAATATTCCGGCTATTAGCATTAAAAGTGCAATTATTAGATAGAAATAAGATAACCTAACTTTCTTACCTGTAGTTTGGGGCTGAGTAAGAATACCATCTGACTTAGGTTTCATTAATAATATCTCAGCCATTTCTTTTTTCAAATCAACCTTTGGTTTTTCAGCCATCCATTCTTCCAATTTTTCACATAATTCGGAAATTTTTTGAAAGCGGTCTTGGGCTGATTTTTTTAACATTCGTTCGATTATTTGCCATAAATCTTTATAACCGATTAATGACTGGTCTAATTTATAAAAAGGGGCAATTTTCAAATTTAAGACATTCTGCATTATGGCAGAGTAAGTTGAGGCGATAAACGGATTATGCCCAGTAATTAATTCGTAAAAGACTACACCCAAGGAGAAAATATCCGAGCGATGGTCTATTGGTTTACCCGTAATTTGTTCCGGTGACATATAACCTGGAGTTCCCAAAATACTGCCTTCAACTGTAATTGAAGGCAGCGCTTGAGAAATGGCTAATCCGAAATCAGTTAGTTTTATTTTGCCATCATAGCCAATAAGAATATTACTTGGTTTTAAGTCCCGATGAATAATTCCTTGTTCATGGAGTCGTGCTAAAACTTTGCTAATCTCTAAGATTATATAAGAAGCAAGTTCCGGCGATAATTTGCCTTTTTTTTCTAAAAACTCTTTGAGACTTAATCCTTCGACATATTCCGTGACAAAGTAATAGAGCCCGCTGTGTTTGCCGAAATCAAAAATTTTGGTAACATTTTCCTCTTTAAGGGCACTAAGAACTTTTGCCTCGCGTTCAAATCGTTTGACATTCTCTTCATCTGCTGATAAGATTGGACTTAAAACTTTTAATATGACTATTCGCTCCAACGGTTTTTGTAACGCAGTGTAAACGACTGCTTGAGCACCTGAAGAAATAACTTTGATAATTTCATATTTTTCAGCAAAAACTACACCTTTTTCTAAAACCATACAAGTAAAACTAAATAATATATTCTAAGTAAAATAAAGCCGGCTCATATAAGAGACACGAATGCTACACTTATTAACAAATGAGATTTTTTGCATTATCAGGCACACCAGAAAGTGTGGCCAGAACAAGATTCAGTATGCCCAAGACAAATAACTTAGTTTTTTATTCCTTTAATTCCTGGTCGTTAATATCATATTCTTTTAATTTATATTGCAAAGTTCGGCGCGAAATACCAAGTCTTTCTGCGGCTTTTTGCCGATTACCCTTCACTGACTTTAATACTTCAATAATGTATTCTCTTTCTCGATTCGATAACGCTGATTTTAGATTACTTGCGTAAGGCAAATCCGATTGAATGCCTAAATCTTCAACTGTGATTAACTCCTGATTAGTTAAAGCGCAGGCTCGAGCAATGGTATTTTCCAACTCCCGGACATTACCAGGCCAACTGTATCTTAAAAGCAGATTGGCTGCTTCTGGAGTAAAACCTTTAATCTCTTTTTTCTCAACTTGGGCAAAATGTTTTAGAAAGTGATTTGCCAAAAGTAACACATCGTCTCCGCGTTCTCTTAACGGTGGTAAATTAATTGTTACGCCTTGGAGCCGAAAAAATAGGTCTTCGCGAAATTTTCCTTCTTTGACACCTTGGGCTAAATTTCGATTGGTTGCTGAAATTATTCTGACATCTGCCCGTCTGGGAGTTAGTTCTCCAATCCTACGAAATTCTCCTTCCTGTAATACTCTTAATAGTTTTGCCTGGATGGTTAAACTAACATCTAAGATTTCATCTAAAAACAAAGTACCTCCATCGGCTTCTTCAAACAATCCTTTTTTATCTGTAACTGCGCCGGTAAAAGCACCCTTTTTATAACCAAAGAGTTCTGATTCTAACAAAGACTCGGGCACACTACCACAGTATAAGGCGACAAACTTTCCTCTCTGTCTTATACCATTATAATGTAATGCCCGTGCCACCAGTTCTTTTCCTGTGCCGGTTTCACCTTGAATTAACACTGGAATATTAGAATTTAACAGTTTGCGCATTAAATCGAAGACCTTAATCATCTGTGGACTCCGGCCAATTATATTTTCGAATTGAGTGGCTTTGGTCAATTCGGTTTTAAGATACTGATTTTCTTCTAAGAGCAATTGTCGTAATCGAGCATTTTCAATAGCAATTGCCGCCTGATGAGAGAATGCTTCTAAAAACTCTAAATCCTCATCAGTAAAAACGCCTTTTCGACTGCGAGCATCAACATAAATTGCACCAAGCAACTTCTCGCGGTGAACCAAAGGAACACACATCACGGATTGGATGTTATGAAGAATTACACTTTGGGCTTTGCTAAAATCAGTTTCTTGTGCGTTGTGAATTAATAATGGCCTTTGCTCTTGCAGAACTTGATTTAGAATACTTGAAGAGATTTCGGTCAAATCAGTTAAATCTTTCTGGGTAAATTCTCGCGCAACCACCGGCATAATTTTACTATCTTCCTTTAGCACAATTACGCCTCTTTCTGCAGATAGAGTTTCAATTGCCAAATCCATAATTTGGTCTAACAGTTCATTATAGTCCATTATCGAGTTAATGACTTGGCTAATCTTATATAGTGTTTTGAAACCGTCCTGGGTCATAGTGACGAAATACTAAAAATTAAATACCAAGAACGAAACCTATAAACTCTGGTAAGAAACATTGATTATGAATTAATTCTAATTTTATTATACTTTGTTTATTCATATATACTATCACATAAGACAAGACCTAATGAACTTTTTTATTTATAATTAATGATAGTCTTATAGCGAGAATGTGTCAAGACTACAAAATAGAGAACTCTGAAATCGTGTCTTTGAAATTGCAAAAGGCTGAGAATTTTCAGCAATTTCCATACCTTCAGCAGTAAAATCAGATATTTCAAATTAGAGAGCGCTCAGAAAATGCCACAGAAAACACTTGCGACACGCATCCGTATCGGAGAAAATCCCAGAAAAATATCCAATAAGTTCAATATATTCAATAGTAAGAATTAATTTTTCTATGTTCTCAAAAAAGAACTCTCTGAACAAATAAATTTTTGCTCAAGTATATACAAAATTCAATAAGCATGCTCCATCTTTTACCTGAGGCACATTTTCTGAGTTCTCAGAATATTATTATTTTGGACCACTGTTTAGTTTAATCTTTATTATTGATTTTTATTATTGATTAGTTTAATTTTTATTAAAGAGCAGAATCTTGGCTAAACAGGATTGACACACTAATATTTTAGCGTAAAATCTTATCGTGGCGAAAATTCGGCTTCAGATTATAATTTCAATAATTGTAACTTTGTTTATTACTTGCCGACCTGACCGAGATAACCCTTATGACCCCAAGTCAATAAAAACGAAGTCTAGTATTATTTGGGGCAAAGTCTTGACCAAAAATGGATTGCCCATTGAAAATGCTAAAGTTTCGTTACTACTTCAACTGGGTACAAAAACAATCTCCACGATTTCAGACCGATTCGGCAATTATGAATTGGACTATATTTACAGTCTTAATTATGGCGACTCAGCAAGTGTTATTGCAGAAAAAGACGGCTACTGCATATCACAAAAACCAGTTGTAATTGACATTAATCGCACTGATACAATAAATTTTACCCTTGATGCTATTCCTCAATTCAGTGCAGAATCAATAACTTCGTATCATGAACCATTTCTTCCAGGAGATGATATTTATCTGGTTAATTTTAGTGTGCGGGTTTTAGACGCAGATGGCTTAAATGATATCGAAAGTGTCTATGTCTTAATCCCCGAACTCAATAAAACATTTCCGCTATCTTATACCACTAACAATATTTACAAAGACACAGTTTCCGCTGAATTATTTCCTGATAGCACCTTAGAATGTCTTATTGGCAAAGATTGTTTCTTTGAAGTATTAAGCAGTTCCGAGGGGCGATTTCGGTCAAATCCATATCAGTTGAGTCGGATTATTTATGAATCGCCAGAACCACTCAGCCCAATTTTAGATACCACTGTTACTCAGAATTTCCCTTGCGTATGGCGCAAATTATCTCTTCCCTTTCCTTTTACTTATGAAGTTGAAATTTATTATATCCGGCCCGATTTTCGATTAGTCTTGGCTTATCAAAAAACTTCCATACCGGCTACTGATACAACGATTACTATTCCCTCATTAGCACCCTATGCTGGCCATTTCTTTTGGCAAGTATCAGTAAGAGATAACTTGGGAAATATTTCCAAATCAGTGCATTCGCTTTTTTATTACTATCCATAACAGTAATGTCCTTTTGTCTTTACATTCAAATTAGCAAGAAAGTAAAAATCCGAAACTTGCTTAAAAATCGTATCTTCTAAATACCAATTTAACCTTATTTTTAACCGCATCAAGTGAAATTGGTCTCTGTAATATTTCAGACATTGATGTCATTTTAATATGTCTCATACCACAAGGATTGATATAACTAAAATAGTTTAAATCGGTAGAGACATTTAAGGCAAATCCGTGAAATGTAACTTGTTTAGAAACTGCAATCCCGATTGAGGCAATCTTTTTATAATTAACCCAGACTCCGATATTAGGATGAGATGCATAGGCTGAAATATCAAATTCTTGCAATACTTCAATCAAAATCTCTTCAATCTTATAGATAAACCGTCTGACGCTAACTAAAGACTGGCTCAATTTAAAAATCGGATAGCCAACTAATTGGCCTGGACCATGAAAAGTAATATCGCCACCACGTTCAATCCGATAGAGCGGAAGATTTTTCTTTTGTAACTCAGTTTTAGGAACTAAGAGATTTTCTTCTTTGCCTGATTTACCTAAAGTAAACACCGGCGGATGCTCAACCAATATCAAGGTATTGTCAATATCATTAGAAACTCGTTTTGTCCAGAGTTCTTTTTGTTTAATAAGGGCAAGACGATATTCACAAAAACCTAAATCGAGAAATTCCATTGTATCCCTGTCAGATTTGTAATAGTATTAAAAATACTTTTCTTGACTAATCTCATAAAATTGCTTTAGTCCAGTTTAATCTTACTTTTATTGGCCTTTGTGGTTACGAATTTTTGGGATTTAAAATATGAATTGCTTTATTATGCGCGGCGCTTACTGCTTCTAAGATTGCTTCGGATAAGGTTGGGTGTGGATGCATAGTTGTAATTAAATCTTGTGATTTGATATTAAGATTAATTGCTAAAGATAACTCAGCAATCAAATTAGATGCTTCTGGGGCTAATATCTGTGCTCCTAAAATCAAATCGGTCTTTTTATCAACGATGATTTTTACTATTCCTTCAAGTTGGTCCATAGTAATAGCCCGGCCAATTGCTGATAGAGGCGCTTTGCCCATTGTATAATCGTAATTCAAGTCTTGGGCTTCCTTTTCGGTGATTCCAATTGTTGCTAATTCTGGGTCGGTGTATACGCAATTCGGAATAAAACGAGGGTGTGCGATATTCTTTTCACCAGCAATGAGTTCTGCCACAAAAATACCTTGTGTCATTGCTTTATGGGCCAATAACGGTGGTCCGATAATATCGCCAATCGCATAAATCTTGTCTGCACATTGATAATTTTTATCGGTAAGGATAAATTGTTTATCGTCAAATTTAATATTCGTATTTTCTAATCCTAAACCGTCAACATTAGGAATTCTACCAACTGCAACCAACATTTTATCAGCAATAAGATTATGCACTGTATTTTCAGTATAAAATATGACTTCTAATCCATTTTGATTCTTTTGGACCTGGGTAATTTTACTATTAAGAAAGAATTCAATACCTTGTTTATTAAGAATTCTTTTTAGGTAATAAGCAATTTCCGTATCTGTATTTGGTAAAATCTGGTTTGCAATTTCAATAATTGTGACTTTACTGCCGAGCCGGTTATAAATTGTTGCCAACTCAAGTCCAATTGCTCCGGCACCGATTATTACGAAATTTTTCGGTATTTCTTGAATTTCTAAGGCATTGTCCGAGTTAATAATTCTATCATTATCAAATTCTATACCTGCAAGCCCTGCTGGTCTTGAACCGGTTGCTATAATGATATATTGTGGATAAATTTTATGCTCTGCACCATTGGGTTCGACTAACAAAACTGTTTTTGCATCCACAAACCGAGCATGTGCTTTTACAATTTGCACATTATTACCCTTCAATAAAAATTCAATACCCCTTTGCAGTCTGAATACTATATTTTTAATTGTCTTATTAAAAACTGTAAAATTAATTTCCGGTTCAACAAATCTTATTCCGGCTTTGAGCGCTTTTTTTGCATTAGCAATAATACTGGTATAGTGCAATAACGCTTTAGTTGGAATACATCCCCGGTTAAGACAAACACCGCCAATTTCGCTTTGTTCTACCAATAAAACCGATTTACCCAATTGAGATGCTCTAATCGCAGATACATATCCTGCAGGACCAGCACCAATTATTAGAATATCAGGATTTTCCATTTTTATCTTTTATATCACTTATATTTCTGATGAATAAAAAATACTAATTTCAGCGCATCAAATTCTGAAGTAATTTTTTGGTAATTAGTAATTTAGGATTGAGAGTTTGCATCTAAGCAATCTTATTCGACCCACCGTGTTTTACAACGGGCAAGATTAATCCGTTCAATTTCTTTGGTATAACGGTCAAGCAATTCTTGGGCAAACGTAACCGGATCGATATTAAGGTCTGATAATCCTTTACTTTTTGTGCCTTGTTCTTCAGTACCAATTATATTAATCCCTACATGAATTAATGAAGAAACCGGAGATGCGGTTGCAGTAGATATGGTGATTTTGGCATCGTTGATAAAAAGGTCTGTGCCAACTCTACGCACAATAAGTTTTCCCAGTTTCTCATTTAATAAATCCTTTACCATATCTACTAACAGATATTGCCGAAGGATTGCCTTTTCCAAATCGATCTCAAAGTGTTCGGCAATGAAATGAAGCATCCGAGGTGCATAGACCCGTTTACCGGCTTTGACATCTTCTAAATCAACTAATTCTCTGAGGCTAATATCACACGGTCCGATAAAAGCAATGATTGAATCGCCTGCAATTCCAAAATTATCATAGGCATAGAGCGAATGTAATTGTTCGCCCGTATAACCCAATTCTTCTTTTATGAATCTACTACGCATTGATTATCTCCTACATTTCTGAATATTAACTTACATCTACTTAGTAGTTTTAGACTTATTCTGATTTCCTACGCTCATTAATCTAAAATATAACAAAAGTTTTATTATTTGCAAGTATCTTTTTATCTCAAATTATATTTTTACATCAGATTATATCTTTATCTCAAGTTATATTTTATCTAAATTATGTCTTTTTATTAAATCATATTCTCACTTCAAATTATATTTTTACATCGATTTATGTTCTTATATCAAATCGTATTTTTACATCTCGTTATTTTTTATATTACATTTAT
>JAOABV010000049.1 GCA_026418155.1 candidate division WOR-3 bacterium
GAATTAGGATATTCAGATAAGATGGTTTTAATCGCCGTATCAATCTTTTCTTGCAATTCAAACTCATAAGCCACTTGTGCCTTAACGGATTGCCGTTTGAGCGGATTCGGTTCATTATACTTTTCCAGCCATCGTTCGGTCCGAACCGTGGCTTTAATCATATTTATCACCGCCTTTCTTTACATTAAAAATTTAGATATAAACATATACTTTATAAAAAATATCTATAAATATATACTTTAATAAAAAATATCTATAAATATATACATTATAAAAATACATACTTTATAAAAAATATCAAAATTTGTCAAGTTTTATATGGAAAGCCTAAGGAAAAAGTCAATTCTTACCATTGAAGATATAGGGCTTGCCTAATATTTTTCTTATTTTTTCTATGGTTTCTTTGATACAAATGCTTGTCAGAAATATCTTCAGTGACACTTTTCACAATACTCTTTATAAAAAACTCTAATAATAAAGAACTCTAATAATAAAGAACTCTAATAATAAAAGAACTCTAATAATAAAAGAACTCTAATTATAAAAGAACTCTAATTATAGAAGAACTCTAAAATGTCATTAAAAATACTGATGACGCAGAAGATTGATAGGATGTTCAATAATTTTTAGTGTATTTGGTAGCAAAAGGACCTTTGCAAAGGTTTCAATTTGTCGTTACTAATTGAAAATTGCATTGTTTAATATTTTTGTATAAATTCAGAATTGATAGGTCTATAATAAAAATAGTATTGCATATTTTCTAAAAGAAAGTATAATAAAATTGTAAAAGAAAAATATTGACGGCAGAAAATGCGGATAAGTACTAATGGAGATGTAATTAAGACTGATGGTGACGCAAAATGTAAAAATAGAGCACAAAAAAAGTAGGGCATAAATTATATGAGCAATGTAAATCAAAGTAGAGAATCGTACTTATCAGGTAAAGGACTGTTGTCTTTCGTCAAATGTGCGGGTTGAGCTTCTAAACTCTCAGCCCGCCAGTTGGCTCAGGCATTAGCATTTTTACCAGAAATTACAGACCCCAATTTGTTAGTTGGTATAAACACGGCTGATGATGCTGGTGTTTATAAACTGACAGATGATTTGGCCTTGGTCTATACTGTTGATGTCTTTGCACCAATTGTTGATGACCCCTATACTTTTGGAATGATTGCTGCGGCTAATAGCATCTCTGATGTCTATGCAATGGGCGGAGACCCCAAACTGGCGTTGAATGTAGTCGGATTTCCCGGTAAAGGTGAATTACAACTTTTGGGCAGAATGCTTCAAGGTGCACAAGACAAAGCAAAAGAAGCCGGAGTCACTATTTGCGGAGGCCATACCTTTGTCTCAGATGAAATCAAATATGGTTTGTCAGTAATTGGTTATATCAACCCTAATAAGATTATCACAAATGATAAGGCTCAAGTTGACGATATAATTATTTTAACAAAGCCAATTGGCATTGGCACAATTGTTCAAGCCCAACTTCTGGGTAAAGATGTTAATGAATATTTACAGCCCGCAATTGAGTCAATGACCACATTAAACAAAGAGGCTTCATTAGCCATGCGGGAAATCGCCCATTCGGCAACTGATATTACTGGTTATGGTCTGGTTGGACATTTATTAGAAATGGCAAAAGCCAGTAATGTCGGTATTGAAATATCTCTATCCAAAGTTCCAATTCTTAAAGGAGCAGTTGAGATATTAAAATCTGGTATTGTTGAACCAGGCATTGGGATGAATTTGAATTCTTTTGCTTCAGATGTGATTAAAGAACAAGTTGACGATACTCTTTCATTGCTTATCTTTGGTTCAGAAACATCAGGCGGGTTAGCAATCGCAATGCCGGGAAATAGATTGGAAGAATTTAGACAAAAATACCAAAGCAATTTTTATATAATTGGAAAGGTGACGGCTAATAATCCCCAAAAATTAAGAATTATTCCATAATATTTGCAGGAGATGATAATGGAAAAGTTATTAATTTTCTTATTATTTTTTGTTTCATTGTGTTTTTGTTTGCAATATATTGAATCCTCTACTGGTTTAACCCCACCTAATTGGGAAGGCGGTCGGACCGAATTGGAATTTGCTGATATTAATAACGACGGCAATCCTGATATTCTCTCCATTGGTGACCACGGTTCACCATATATTAATGCTACAGAACATGGCGTGATGGTTTGGTTTGGCAATGGTCAAGGTCAATGGACTAATTATATGAACGGAAATTTTGGTTATGGTGGAATTGCCATTGGTGATGTGAATAATGACGGCTATTTAGATGTTGGTTATGGTATGCATCACAATTACTCAAGCACAGATTTTGGTAATCAATTGATGGAAGTTGCGTTAGGTGATGGCACGGGAATGAATTGGACTCCTTGGGACGATTCATTAGGCATGCATGGACAAACTTGGGGAATGTTCGGCACTGATTTTGCTGATGTCGATAATGACGGTGATTTAGATATTGGTTCAGTTTCCTTTGGTGCCAGTGATGGTATTCATATCTATCAAAATATGATGAATGGCAGTTGGCGTCGTAGTTTTGGTTTTATTGGCGGTAATTCTAATATGGAGTTCTATTTCGGAGATTTTAACAAAGACGGCAAAGCCGATTTTGCTGCTACCCACCAATATGCAAGCGTTTATTTTGGTGATGGTAATGGTAATTTTACCTCCGCACACTATAACTTACCTTCGCCGGGTTCTGTTGGCTATCGCAGCATTGGCGTCGGCGATGTTGATAATGACGGTGGAATGGATATTGGTTTTATAACTTCTGCCGGTCGTATTATGGTGTATGTCTATGATGAGACCGGCGATACTTGGCGAAACTTTTCAGGCAACTTACCGACTTCAAGTAGTTTTCAACGCATCAATCTTTGGGATATGGATGCTGATGGAAATATTGATGTCATTGCTCAAGGTAATGGTTTATTAAGAATCTGGACGGGTAATAGCCAAGGCCAATGGACTCAAGCAACACAATTTAATACCCCGACATCAGGGACTGGCCAAGCCTTAACATGTCGGGCAGATTGTGACCATAACGGCTATCCTGATATTGCAATGGTTGTTACTGAAGGAAGTTATCCTTCAAACCGCAATGTTCTTCGGTTCTTTAAAGAGACCTCAACACCATCTAATTTAAGCATCATCTCAGTGTTCCCTAAAGGCAATGAAAAATTTTATGCCCGTTCCGTAAATTTCATCAAATGGATTAGCGCTGTGCCTAATAACGAAACCTCCTATGTCTCAATCCAATTTTCCGCACAAGGACCAAATGGACCTTGGACAACACTTTTTAATCCTTTACCCAATAACGGCACAAAGCAATGGCAAATTCCTAATGTTAATTCCACCAATTGTTATCTAAGACTAAAAGTATATACATCAGCCGAATCAAGTTTTGTTGTAGCCGGGCCTTTTACGATTATCGGCGGCTCGACGAATGTTACTGAAAATCGGACCAAGATGTCTCATTCTAAAACTACTTGTTTAATACAGAACAACTATCTTAAAATTCCTGTAATAACCGACGAACCGGATAGAGTCACAGTCAGCCTTTATAGTGTTGACGGCAAAAATCTTTATGTGACAAACAGAATAATAGATAAAGGAACTCAAGATATTATAATTAATAAAAGACTTGCTAACGGCATTTATTATATAAACCTTCAGGGCAGAAAAATAGACTTGAAGTTAAAAATTATTAAAATTGACAATTAACCATTTAACCTTGACATTTACCAAAGTCGGATTTAATATATTACAAATGAAGCATATTCACAGAAGATTCAATAAAGGAATTAAATGTTGACTTGCGCATTTAATAAACCCGGTCGGGTTTTATATAATAGGTTTTATGATAAACCATCCAATTTTTTAACCACAAATATCCAGCAACACAATTTATTAGATAAATTAAATAAATCGTTAATCAGTTTTAACAGATTTTATTTTTAGGAGGTGAAGACAATGAAACCAGTAAAACAAGGCGATGTTTTATACTGTGATAAATGCGGTGTTGAAATTATGGTTACAAAAAGTTGTTGCTGTGAACCTTGCGAAATTATTTGCTGTGGAAAACCAATGCAAATTAAAAAGTCAGAGCAAGGTTCCTGCTGCTGTTCAAAATAAATATTAATTAAGAAAGGAGCCAATATGACTTATGTTAAAGACTATACAATAAAAGATGTTCAAGATGTTTATGATGGTCCTGGTGGTCTTTTATGGGAAGCAGTAATGGGCGAACAGATACATTCTGGCGGTCCAGAAGCAACTGATATTTTAGCAACCAAATTGGGATTACAAAAAGGCATGCTTGTTTGTGATATTTGTAGTGCTTTAGGTGCGCCGGCTCGACATCTTGCTTCTAAATATGGTGTATTTGTCAAAGGTGTTGATGCGACTAAAACTATGCTTGAAAAAGCCCGGCAAAGAACTAAAGAAGCAAAACTGGAACATATGATTGAGTTTTATGAAGGAAATGCGATGGATTTACCATTTAAGAAAGAAACCTTTGACATCGTATGGGGACAAGAGGCTTGGTGTTATGTTACCGATAAAGACCGACTGATTAAAGAAGCGTATCGGGTTCTAAAACCAGGGGGAAAAATTGGTTTTACTGACTGGATTATTACCGGTAAAATTAGTAAAGAAGAACTTGACCCACTTTATGACTCAATGGCATTTCCCTATATGGAAACTTTTGAAGGATACCAAGAACTACTTAAAAAGAACGGATTTAAGATACTTGAAGCGCTCGACCAGACTGAAGAATTTGCGAAATGCTTTGATGAGTATTATGACACGGTTCACAATAAACTCAAACCGACAATAATACAGAACTTTGGGCAAGACCTATTCAACTTTGCATCTAATCTCGTCACGATTTGGCGTAAAGCCGCTCACGAGCATAAAGTAGGCCGAGGCTTATATATCGCTCAGAAATAGCGATAAACCACATCAGAGAGGGCGGTTTTCTTTCAAATTCGATTTATTACCGCCCTCTGTTTTAGTAAAATATAAAAAATTGAGTGGTGGTCAGAGAATATTAGGGTCAAAAATGCGCTTGCCAAAGTTTGTTTGTTAACTGATTAAAAATAATGAAGGTGCAGGTGATGCAAAAGAGCAATAGTTCTGAAATCAGTATTATGAGTTTATTTGAATCTTTTGAATAAAGTTACTGAATATAAAATTGTTCTTTGATAGTAACATTGACAACATTGAGAATTTTATAGCAGATATTATAGAACATCGCCACATTTAACCAATGACAGAAACCATAAGTACAGTAAATTGACAAACACTTGGACTATTATCTTGGAGACAAAATGATTATAGATAAAATAAAAGAAGCAGTTGTTCAGATGGATGAAAACACAGTAAAGGAAATGGTCTATTTAGCCCTCAAAAAGAATTATGCTCCCAATGAGATTCTTGAAAGAGGACTTGTTGCTGGTATGAAAGAAGTAGGAAGATTGTTTTCATGTCAAAAATATTTTGTTCCCGAAGTTCTTTTAGCCTCAGAATCTTTTTATGCTGGCTTCAATATTATCAGTCCTTTATTGAAAAAACAGACTACACAGTCTAAAGGAAAAATTGTAATTGGCGTCGTTGAAGGTGACATTCATGATATTGGTAAAAATATTGTTAAAGTTATGCTTGAAGCATCAGGATATAAAGTTATTGATTTAGGCCATAACATATCAGTTGAAAAGTTTATTAGTGCCGTTAAAAGAGAACGACCGGCGGTCTTAGCCCTGTCCAGTTTAATGACAACAACGATGATGCAAATGGAGAAAGTGATAAAAGAACTTGAGAATGAGAATCTTCGGGAATGCGTCAAAGTTATTGTTGGCGGAGCGCCACTCAATCAAAACTTTGCTGATTATATTCATGCTGATGGTTATGGTCAAGATGCGGCTGAAGCCGTTTTATTAGTAGAGAAGTTGATTCGTGGATAAAATAACTGCGGTTATAAAAGGGAAAGACCAAAAAGCAGTATTCCCTATTGTTAGTACAGACCATTGCGCCTATTTGTTGAAACAGAAATTTTCTGATGTAATATTTGATGCCCAAAAATTAGCTGAGGTTTTAGAATATGGATATAAACTATATGATTATGATATGGTTTTGGTTTTTACTGACCCTTATGTTGAGGCACAAGCTTTGGGTTGTCAAATAGAGTTCACACCTTATCCAATTCTCATAAGCGCTCAAACCGAGAAGAGACTTGACCGCACACCAATAATTATTGAAGCCGTAAAAATTCTTAAAAAGAAAATCAGTTGTCCTATATTTGTGTCGATAAAAGGACCTTTTTCCCTGGCATCTTTTCTGATTGGAATCAATAAATTTTTACGGTTGGTATTAACGGATGAACTTTTTGTGCATCAAACAATTAACCAGGCGTTGCAATTTCAATTGAAATATTTAGCACAACTGGTAGCACTCGATGTGAATATTTTTCTTGGCGACCCCGTTGCTTCTGGAAGCGTCATTTCTTCAGATATTTTTCAAAAATATGCATTTGAACCACTCCGCATCCTTGTAAATAAAATTAAAGAAAAAAGATTGTTAGCCGGAGTCCACATATGTGGAAATATTAAACCAATTATCAATTTCCTTGACAAACTTAACGCTGACATATTAAGCCTTGAAGACATTTTCGTAACTACCAAGACAATTAAAATGGGCGGAGTGGCAACGCAAACTATTCAATACGGAACAAAAAGGAAAATCAAAAAAGAAGTTGAAGAAGCATTAAAACACTCACCAATTATTATTGCAACATCATGTGATGTGCCTCCGACAACACCATCAGAAAATATAAAAGAAATGATAAAATATGCCCGACAATAAAACACAAAGTTGTTACGGACTAGCGCTGGACCTTGGAACAATGGTTGTGAAAGGTTGTGTTGTGGATTTACACACCAAACGGATAATCCGAGTGATAAAAAAGTATAATCAACAAAATGCATTAGGCACTAATGTAATTTCACGCATTAGTAAAGCCCTCCAAGGTAATAATAGACTCAGAAATTTACTTTTTGCCACAATAACTGAAATAAAAAAAGAGATGGGTATTTTTAATCCTTGTTATACAACCGTAGTTGGTAATTCGGTTATGGAATCATTTTATCTTAACAAATCAGTTTCAGGATTAGCAAAATTTCCCTTTCGCTCGGCTATTAAATGTGGGGAAAAAACAAAAAATCCTCAAGGCTATGTTTTTCCAGTGATTGGCGGTTTTGTTGGCGGTGATACTATCGCCGGAATCTTGGCGTCAGATATTTATAAAAAGAATAAGAATTATTTATATATTGACCTTGGGACTAATGGCGAAGTCGTGTTAATTAAAAATAGAAAAATCTATGCGGTTTCGACTGCGGCTGGACCGGCATTTGAGGGTGTCGGTATAAGTGCGGGTACGCTGGCAATTCCTGGTGCTATTAAAAGATTTTATTTCCATAAAAAGAAATTAACCTTTACTACAATTAATAATAAAAAACCAATAGGCATTTGTGCTTCGGGTTTACTCAGTCTGCTTACAATAATGCTTAAACAAAAATGGCTCAAAGACAATGGCCAATTAGTCCGACCAATGAATTTGAAAGGGTTTAAAGTTACTCAGCAAGATGTGAGAAAAATTCAATTAGCAATTGCCGCCATCCATGCCGGCGTTAAGATTTTGTTGATGAAAGCGAATCTAAAACCATCTGATATTTATGAAGTAATTATTACCGGCGAGTTTGGTGATAAATTAAATAAATCAATATTAGTTAGACTCGGACTAATTCCCCAGGGTATAAAAAAAATAAGATTTGAAGACAATTTACCGTTAAAAGGTGCTGTTGCCATTTTACTTAACAGAGCCCAAATAAAACAAGTAGAAGCAATCAGAAAATCAAGCACTCATATTGAACTTGCTTTAGAAAAAGATTTTCCCCAAGTATTTATCCAAGCAATGAACTTATCTCCATGGAACTAATCGGTTACACCTATTCTTATATTCCGGTGGAACTTTTGTCTTTAACTGGATTCCAACCATATGCTCTTTTACACGGAGATATTGGGCTGTCTCAACAAGGTGAAAATTTTGTCCGCGTCGATGCCTGTCCTTTTATAAAATCCAATCTGAGTTATCTGACTAATAATAAAGATAAATTTAAAGCAGTAGTTGGTTCAACTGGCTGTGATATGTCTCGTCGAATGTTTGATATATTAAACCAAGTAACGGAGGTGCCGGTCTATCTAATAAATGTTCCCAGAACTGATAGACCTCGAATCTTTTATGACGAAATTGACTGGCTGTTTCACCAATTAGAATACCTGGCGCAGAAAAAATTTACTTCTCCATTAATTGCCGAAGAAATTGATAAGTGGGAAAAAGAGAGAGAATACTATCGGAAACTTAATGCGCTAAGAGAGACGACACCTTCTTTAATGTCAACTTCACAATTTCATCAGATAATAATAAATTATTATCAAGGGAATATTGGTAAACGTTTTGAAATTAAACCAGAACAGAGTAATAAACCCAGGGTATATTTATTGGGAAGTACCATAAGTTATGAATCGAATCAAATTTTGCAACTTCTGGAAAAAGATTTAAGAATTGTTGGCGATTTCATTAATGGATTATCACGCAACATAAATATTAATATTAAAAACAAGACATTGGATGGCATAAAATCAGCATATTATAATCAGATATCTGATATTGTAAAACGACCAAACTATAAATATTATGAGTATATCAAAAGCGAACTACAAAGGCTTAACTGCGTTGGTATTGTTGCGTGGACTTTAGATTATTGCGACAGTTACGAATTCGAACTAAAAAGAATCGAAAGCGAGTTCAACTTGCCTCTGCTCAAAATTAGAAGCGACTATTCTTTTCAGAATATAAGTCAGTTAAAGGTGCGCATTAACGCCTTTGCCGAAATATTGTAGAAAATGAAAGCACAGATTGAACAGATTAATCAGATTTTTTCGGATTGTTTGCCGAAAAAGATTTCTTTAAAAGAATGGAGCGCTAAATTTAGGTTGCTGGACACTCATTTTATTAACAGTTTCTATTATTATAACAATAATGACTGGGGCCGATATTTGTTTCCGCCAGCAACTTTTATGGTCTATGGAGCAAGACAGTTACGACACCTAAAGTTTGATAATTCGTTAGCAGCACTCAGACTTTGGGGTTTCAGTTTTAATGAATCAGAGCGTCTCTTCCGCGCCAAACAGATTGGCAAAAAAGTAATTGCCACTATGGGCGATTTGGGCATTGTGCCAATTATTGTAATGGCATTTCCGGACTGCATTCCATTTTATCCTGAATGTATTTGGTGGACACCATTTTTCAGTGAATCAAATGTATTATTAGACCGTGCCAGCGAATTGGGAATGCCGGAAGCAAGTTGCTTTGTCCGGGCAGCACTTGCTGCCTTTGATAAAAAAGCATACTTTCCTAAACCCGATCTGTTATTTGCTTCTACTGGTGCGTCTTGTGATGATTATTCTTGTATTATGCAGATGGTGGAACATCTGGGACACAAATTAATATGGTTAGAAATTCCGTATCGCCGAGCGCAGGCACAACATTTCCCTGACGAGGAATATAAAGTAACAACTCAAGGTTATCAATACCCGGCACGATTAGAAAAATATTTGGTTGATGAATATAAAAAGGTCTGGCATAGTATGATAGAATTAACCCAGGTTAATGATATTGCCTTGCTTGAACTTTCCATTAAAAAGGCAAATCGTTTACGACGGCTGGTTGAAGATATTAAGAAATTGGTTTATAATGCAGAAATCGCACCTTTTCCGGCTTTAGAAATGATGGTGATTGAATTTGGTAATTTATACGGTTATGCCGATTTTGATGAATGGTTTAGTATCTGCGAAATGGTCTATGAGACGGTTCAAAAACGAGTGGAAAGAGGCATTGGCGTGTTATCGGAAAAAGCGATACCAATAGCTTGGATAACGCCTTCTGCTGACCCAATATTATTAAATTTGGTTGAGGACCTGGGCGGTCGGGTAATAACAACTGAATATGTAATTAATCAAGCATTAGTTGAAATTGAGGAAGATATAAATCCATTCAATGCCTTAGCCCGGTCATTTCTAAATGCATCATTAATCGGCTCAACCGATGAGCGCGTGAGACGCATCAAAGAAAAAATCGAGCAGGGTAAAATCAAGGGCGTAATTATCACTAATATGTTAGGCGCTTCGCATTGTGCAATGGAAACAAAACTGATTGCGCAGATATTGAATCAAATTTCGGTTCTGACAATTGATGTTCCCGCACCTACAGGAATTACTGAACAGTTAAAAACGCGTATCGCCGCATTTTTAGAAACAATAAAAAATTAAACAGCCATAGATGTTAATTTTACTTACAAAGTGTATGCTTTATCTTTTATAAAATATCATTAAAAATATTATGAAAGATAAATTGACTCCCCGCGAACGCTTTGGATTATTAGTGATCGATGAAAAACCTGACCGTTGTAATGTAATACCACTTATCACGGCGCATTCGGCTAAAATTAAAGGAGTGAAGTTAAAAGATTATTATACTAATGGCGAAACTATGGCGAGAGCACAAATTGCGGCTTTTGAAGAATACGAACACGACGCGATTTCAATATTCTCAGAAGTTGGAATACTTGCCGAAGCAATGGGTTCAGAGTTCGATTATCCAGACGATGATTTGCCGGTGCAAAAAAAACCGATTCTAGCGCAAATTGATATTGATAACCTTAAAATTCCTAATCCGCAAAAGGACAAAAGACTGCCGGTTTATCTTGAAGCGATCGAATATACTTATGCCTCGCTCGGTGATAAAGTGCCAATACTTGCTTATGTGCCAGCGCCATTCACAACCGGAATGATGTTGTCAGACCCAAATAAGTTTTTAGTGCAGATTATTAAAGAGCCGGATTATATCAAAAAAATTTTGGCAAAATCTACTGAAGCCGTAATTGAATTTTGCTACCATATTATCGACGCCGGCGGTCTGCCAATCTTAGTTGACCCACTGGCTTCATCAAGTGTGATTAGTCCTAAGACATATCAAGAATTCGCTCTGCCCTATGAAAGAAAAGTAATTGATTTTCTCCACCGATATGATTTAGATGTCATTCTACACATTTGTGGTAATACCTATCCGATTCTGGACTTATTACCGCAAACCGGGGCTGATTTAATTAGCATTGATTTGGTTGACCTAAAAACCGTAATAGCAAAACTGGCGAACCGTCTGCGTATAATTGGTAATTATAATACCTCAAAATTATTGTTGTCCAGCACTAAAAATATTGCTGAGGAAGTAAAAAATATGGTAAAATTAGGAATGCATTCAGCAAAAGGTTATATCGCAGCCACAGGTTGTGAAGTGCCGATACCTACACCAAAAGAAAACATCAAAACATTTATCCAATCAGCAAAGGAGAATGGATGGTATTGGGATTAGATGTAGGAACAAGTTACACCAAAGCGATTTTGTTTAGTGACAAAATAGAAAAGAAACTGGTCGTTAAGACTGCATTTAAGCCACGACAAGCAATTGAAATGATTAAATCACATCTTCAGGGGTATGACAAAATAGTGGCGACTGGTTATGGACGCGAACTGGTTGAAAATGCCGATAAGATTATTACCGAAATTACCGCATTTGGTAAAGGCGCTTATTATGTTGAGCCGAAAGTGCGCACAATTATTGATATTGGGGGACAGGATTCGAAAATAATTAAAGTCAGCAATGGTAAAGTTGACAGATTTGTGATGAACGACCGTTGTGCGGCCGGGACTGGTAACTTTATTGAAAAGATTGCACAATCAATGAATCTGACATTAGAAGAATTTGGTAAATTGGCGGTTAAATCTGACCGACCTGAAATGATTGATTCGCTATGTGTCGTAATGGCTGAAAGTGAAATCTTAAGTTTGATTGAACAAGGAAAATCGCAAGAAGATATCGCTGCCGGAATTTGTGACTCTTTGATTCGAAGAATAAGAAGTGTTGGCGCACAAGTAGGTATAGAAGCGCCTATCCTTTTTTGCGGTGGCGGTGCGTTGAATCCCGGACTGGTAAAATCAATGCGCAGAATTTTAGGTGAAATAATCGTATCACCTGAGGCTCAATTCATCGGTGCCATCGGTGCTGCATTGTCGATTTAAAACAGACTAAAATAGATCAGGATTAGATTTCATGTCCGAGATGTTAGACACTATTTAATAAAACAACTGAAAGATTAGTCCTAAATTTTATACGGAATATCACGGATGATAGTATCTGACTTTATGGCTGAATTTTATAGAGAATTAAACTTATATGATTGTTTTGCTAAATCAATTATATATTCAAGTTCAGTATCATCATATAAATGTACTTCGTAATCTCCATTTCCCAAATGCCCAACATTTGATACATCTCGCGTTAAGTGTCTTGGGT
>JAOABV010000050.1 GCA_026418155.1 candidate division WOR-3 bacterium
GAAATAAGGACTATATGAAGTGGCTTGAAAAGTATAAACCGACAATTCCTAAATTAGAAAAAGAGTCGGATTATCCTGAATGGGCAATCAGTATTGCCGAAACGCTCTTAAATAAAACTGGTACTTGGCGGATTTTCCGACCAATCTATGAAAATAAAATACCACCGTGTAATAACGAATGTCCGGCTAACGAGCAGATTCAAAAGTATCTTGATTTAGTAAAACAAAACAAGTTTAAGGAAGCCTACGAAACGATAATTGAAGATAACCCGTTTCCATCTATTACTGGTCGGGTGTGTTATCATCCTTGTGAACAGGCGTGTAATCGTAAAGATTATGATGAACCATTAGCCATTCATTGTTGCGAACGGTTTTTAGGTGATTTTGGACTTGAGGCAAAACTGCTATATAAACCAAAAGAGAAGAGAAAAGAAAAGATTGCCATTGTTGGTTCGGGTCCGGCAGGCATGAGTTCAGCCTATTATCTTGGTTTAGCCGGCTTTGCCGTAACAGTTTATGAGGCCCAGCCAAAACTTGGTGGTCTGTTAAGATATGGTATTCCATCTTACCGATTGCCAAAAGATATTTTGGATGCAGAGTTAAAGAAATTATTAGCATTACAAGTTAATTTCAAAACCAATTGCACAATTGGTAAAGATATTACTTTATCGCAATTAACTCAACAATACGACTTTGTGATTATCGCTACTGGCTGTGCCAAAAGTCGACCTTTGGATATTCCTAATGAAAAAGGCGAAGGTGTCTATTCGGGTTTAGAATTTCTTTCGGAAGTTAATGCCAAGAAAAAACCTAAATTGGGCAAACGGGTTGCTATTATTGGAGGTGGCAATACGGCAATTGATGCTGCACGGGTCTGCTTACGACTGGGCTATCAGCCGATTATCTTATATCGTCGAACCCGGGCCGAAATGCCGGCAATTGCTGATGAGATTAATGCTGCTGAAACCGAAGGCATTCCCATTGAATTTTTAGTGGCACCAGTTAAAGTCGTTCGCACTAAGAAAGGTAAAGTTAAAGGCATTGAATTAATCAGAATGAAATTGGGTGAACCGGATGCTTCAGGAAGAAGAAGACCTGTGCCTATTCCTAATTCTAATTTCGTTAAAAACATTGATGCGATTCTTAGTGCAATTGGCGAAGAGGTCGAGCTGTCAATTTTACCCCCAGAACTTAAAACTACGGGTTGGAGTATTGCGGTTGACGAATTTGGCCAGACAAATATCCCTAATGTTTTTGCGATTGGCGATTGTGTGACTGGTCCTAAGACTGTGGTTGAAGCAATTGGTGCGGGTAAAAGGGTTGCCCAATTCATTATTTGCCAAGTCCAAGGACAAAAGTTATCCCCAACAGAGAGCAAAAAACAGATTGTGACTTTTTCGCAATTAAATCCCACTTATTTTGAGCATCAACCCAGAGTATCTATGCCGCAAATTTCTCTTGCCCAACGAAAGCGTAGTTTTAAGGAAGTAAATACTGGATATAATAAAATAATGGTTAAAGATGAAGCTGAACGCTGTTTTTCCTGCGGAGTGTGTAATAAATGTGATAACTGTTTTGTCTTCTGTCCCGATTTATCGGTGATGAAAAATGAAGATTATGAATTTGATTATGATTATTGTAAAGGTTGTGGTGTTTGTGCGGCCGAATGCCCGCGTAATGCTATCACTATGGTTGAAGAGTCAAAAGTAGAGACAGAATGAAAACACTTAACAGTCCAGAAAGTGGTGCTGATAAAATTTATAGAAATACTGAGAGTAATAAATATTGTTATACTCTTTCAGTGGTAAATGACCAAAATTTAGGTTAAACATATGAGAAAAGTAATTACTGGTAATCATGCAGTAAGTTATGGTGCATTCTTATCTCGCGTGCAAGTAATTGCGGCTTATCCTATTACGCCTCAAACGCAGGTTGTCGAACTATTATCCGAATTTTGTGCTTCGGGAAAGTTAAATGCAAAGTTTATTAAAGTCGAATCCGAGCATTCGGCAATGACCGCCTGTATTGCCGCATCTGCAACTGGTGCCAGGGCTTTTACTGCAACTTCTGCCCACGGTTTGGCTTTAATGCACGAGATGCTACACTGGGCCGCAGGTGCTCGTTTACCGGTAGTTTTGGCGAATATTAATCGGGCGATGGGACCGGGTTGGTCAGTGTGGACGGACCAAAATGACTCTTTATCCCAAAGAGATGTCGGCTGGATTCAATTATATTGTGAGTCGAATCAGGAAGTGTTAGATACTACAATTCAGGCATTCAAAATTGCTGAGACAGTTCATTTACCAGTTATGGTCATATTAGATGCTTTCGTCCTTTCCCATACCTCGGAAGCGGTCGATATTCCTGAACAACATCTGGTTGATAAATTCTTACCCCCATTTGAATTAAAAACTAAATTAGACATCGCAACCAAAAAGTCTTATGGCGGTTTGACTAATCCAGACCATTATTTTGAAATTCGCTATAAAATTCAGAAAGCCCACGAAAGAGCACTTCCCGTAATTAAAGATGTTGATGATGAGTTTGGTAAGATGTTTGGCCGAAGATACGGTGTAGTTGAGTCTTATCGTTGCGAGGATGCTAAGGTGATTTTAGTAACTTCAGGAACTATTACAGGCACCGCGCGCGTCGTAATTGATAAGATGCGCGAAGAAGGAAGAAAAGTTGGTTTGTTGAAACAGAAATTATTTAGACCGACTCCAGTAGATGAACTTCGCACAATATTATATAAAGCCCAAAAAATTGCGGTAATCGACCGAAATATATCTTTTGGCCACTCTGGCGTATTTGCTCAAGAAATAAAATCAGCACTATATGGTCTACCAGGCGCACCACCGATTTTTGATTACATAATCGGAATTGGTGGTAGAGATGTAACTCCTGATGATATTAGAGAAATTATTGAACATACGATTAAGACTGAAGCGCCTCAAGAACCAATTATTTGGCGAGGCGTGCGATTATGATGAATTTTAGTGTTCGAAATTCTGTATTAAACAAACAACTAATGACTAATATTTAATACTAATATATGAGATATACCATACCAGAAAAAGAGTATATGTTTCCTGGACATGTTGCTTGTCCAGGTTGCGGTGGTGCTTTAGCCATGAGATTGGCATTAAAGGCATTAGGCGAAAAAACTATGGTAGTAATTCCTGCTTGCTGTTGGACGATAATTGACGGTCCTTTTCCCATTCATTCGCTGCATGTTCCGGTGCTTCACACCGCATTTGAAACCGCAGCCATTGCGGCCTCAGGCGTTAAAGCCGGTCTTGAAATTCAGGGTAAAAAAGATATTACGGTTATGGCTTGGGCCGGAGACGGCGGAACACTTGATATCGGAATTCAAGCCTTATCCGGTGCCGCAGAAAGAAATGATGACATAATTTATGCCTGTTATGATAATGAAGCATATATGAATACAGGTATTCAGCGTTCCTCAGCGACTCCCAAAGGAGCCTGGACCACCACAACTCCAGAAAAGACACCCAAAGCCGAACCGAAGAAAAATATTACGGAAATTATGATTGCCCATCGAATTCCCTATTGTGCGACGGCAACCTTAGCCTATCCCGAAGATTTGATTAATAAATTCAAAAAGGCGAAGGATATAAAAGGCACTAAATTCATTCATATATTTGCGCCTTGTCCCACTGGTTGGAAAATGGCACCGGATTTAATGATAAAAATCTGCCGCTTAGCAGTAGAATCAAATATCTTTCCTATATATGAATGTGAGAACGGAGTCAAATATACCATAAATATCAAACCCGAAAAGACCGTTCCGGTAATTGAATACTTAAAACCTCAAGGTCGATTTGCCCACTTGACGCAAAAAGATATTGAGCAAATTCAAGCCCAGGTCGATTTTGAATGGCAACTGCTCTTAAAAAAGGCAACCGCGGTTTACACCAAATAAGTCTCTTTTCCCGTTTGAAGTAAAATATTTAGGTCATTTTTCAAAAAACCCTTTAATACAATAAATAATTGATATTGCCTAATTCTCTTAACCTCTTAGATAGAGAATCATTATTAATTAATAGAGATTTACAAATAATTTATCTTCTTAATCATAATTTTTATTGACCTAAGAATTAAAAGAAGTAGGCACAGGGGCTAGGGTGGGGTTAGCCTTAGGCTAACCCAATCTTAGGATATTGCTATAAGAACTTTACCGGATAAGGGGCATACGGGGTCGCCTACCAGGTAGTCTGAAATGTCTCATTAAAGGTCTTAAAGACATCTTCTCCATCTATAAAACCTCGATATTCTTTTAAGGCTTTTAAAAAGGCATATTTCTTTATTTGCTAAATTGATTTTTAGAAAATTCAACAGAAAGTTAGGTAAGAAATTAAATAGGAAAAAACCTGCTATGGTTTACCTGTGACTTTTTAGAGTTCTTCTCAAAACTTATGCGAAAGTCACACAGATTACTCCTTAGTAATCTGTGCAAATTTCTTATTTTCGCAATTAAAATCTGGTTTGTAAAGATAAGAATCTGAGAATACTGAGAAAGTCAATTCTTACGATTGAATAAAATGAACTTGCTGGAATATTTCCAGATTTTTTCTGTGGTTTCTTCGATACGAATTCTTGCCGCAATGTTTTCTGTGGGCCCTTTTATAGAACGCTAAAATCTACAGGATTGACAAACTGAACATAAATCGCATAATAAAGAAATTATGAAAGAAGTTCTGATTATAGCCTATTACACACCACCGTTAGGAATGAGCGGAGTTATGCGCATTACCAAATTTGCAAAGTTTCTACCACGATTTGGCTGGAAAGTTAAAATCTTAACGGTCAAACCAATTGCTTATTATCATTACGATTACAATTTACTTAATGACTTGAAAGACATACCAATTTTCCGCAGTGAAAGCCTTGACCCAGCAAGAATCCTTTACTTTTTTCAAACTAAGTCAAATAAGATAAAAATTGAACCTAATAAAGTAAGTCAATTTCTCAATTTTCTATTTTTCCCAGATTCAAAAGTATTATGGATTCCTTTTGCTTATCGCTTGGGTTGTAAATTGATTGAACAATCAAGACCAGATGTTATCTTGGCTTCAGCACCACCATTTAGTGCTTTACTTGTTGGTTTAAAGTTAAAACAAAAGTATCAAATTCCCTTAATTGCTGATTTTCGCGATCCTTGGCCTACGGGCTTTGTTTCGCCGCCTCAATTTATGTGCGCCAAGATTAAAAGATTTCGCGACCAAATAATTAATAACTCAGACCAGATAATTGCAGTAAATTATCAAACCCGAGAAAAAATTGAATGTCCCCAAGCCGTAGTAATTGAGAACGGCTATGACCCCGAGGAATTCAAAATTCCTGCTTACCCAATATCTGGCTTTAACATTGTCTATACAGGCAATGTTTGGGAGAATTTTGATTTGTTAAAATCCGTAGCCGAAGCAATTATTGATATTAAAGATGTGAAAATAATTTTAGTGGGAAGTTGCGATGCTAAAACTTTAATTGAACTTAAAAAATATAAAAACATTGATTATTTAGGTATCTGTTCTCATTCAGAAACAATTGCAATTATGAAGTCAGCATCATTGTTATTATACCTTTCTAAACCTAATCAAGCAGTGGGAATAAAACTTTACGAATATTTTGGAGCCAATAAACCAATACTCGGAGTTGCTCTTGAATGTAATGAAGCAATGCGGTTGATTGAGAATCACGCAATAGGTATTGCCTTACCCTGCGAAAAGAAAGAAATTCGCGAAGCAGTTATGTTAGCCCAAGATAATAAATTTCCCTTTCAGCCCAAAGGAATTGAGAATTACAATCGGTTAAATCAGACTCAAAAATTAAGCGAGATAATGAATAAATTAATTAAACGCAAAATCAATTCATAAAATGGAATTCTTTAATTTATTCTACTTTTATGGATATTATTAATGTAATGTTAGGAAACATTATGCTAAACCAGCGATTAGCATCTTTGTGGTGAATAACAGAAGTGTCTTTCGTTCTTTATGCGATATAATCAAATTTTTGGGGAAATTGGGAATATGGTATTTTATGAGTATAATAAAAAGGCCGGCAGAGAAAAAGATACAATGACCATCGCCTTTCGTTTTTCGGCAATCTTTTCAGATGGTCTGCTTGACTTTTTGGGGTCGCTTATTTGATTGTCTAAAATGCCGGTCTCTCGGCAAGCCAATCGGTAATTTTCTTATATCACCCAGCGCATCCGCCTTGTCAACCTGCCAGATAATCTAATCTATTGTCATTTAGATAATTAGTCTAATCATCTGGTATATTCTTAAGTAGAGTATTGTCTATTTTAAATTCTATATTGAACAACTTACTGATTCAATTACGTTGTCCGGAAAAAATATAATAGTGTGCTCATCTTAACTAAATTGCCAAATCAACCCAAGATTTCGTTAAAATTTTGAAAAAAGATAATCGTCTTGATATGATTTAATTTAAATTATTAATTGTTTATTTTACCTCTTCCGCTCAAAAATCGAACCGATTATTCCGTTTTCCGACAAAATAGGAGTTCCAATATTCAATGCCACTGCTACGCGCCAATTTTCAGTTGGAAAGTCATAAATGTCGGCATCACTTCCAAAATCGATTTTAAGAAACTTCAGATCTAACCCCACGCTATAAGTGGTGCCAATACGCGCTCCCTCGGCATCGTTAAAATACCCCATTCTTATTCCTAAAACCCCAAAGGGTGCGAATTCGACACCCCACGAATACCACGAACCAGCTAATCCATTATATATGTCAAAAGCGATACAGATATGAGATGCTTCTGCAAACCATTTTGATAGCCATTCATAGTCTTTGCCAAAATCTATTAATTTTTTCCCTTGGAAAATATCATTTGCAGTAATTTTGTATGAAAAGCCTGTTTTGAAAGCACGTGGAAGGGGGTCGCCTTCTGATTCAGGTGTATACGCTATTCGCGAACCAATATTCTGCCTTAAAAATCCAAAGCTAAGTTGACCGATCATACTGGCTGGAGAACGTATTAAAATACCATAATCTTTTGCCAAAGCACTTCCGCTACCACCGTTTCCCATCTCCAATCTTCTCAACACCCAATCTGGAACTAAAAAAGAGTATATATCTTTCAGTGTGAATCCGAAACTAATTATAGGCTCAATTCCAATTATTGACAAAGGTGCAATACTTATTGACCATGCTGTTGCCTTATCGAAAGATGTATACTCGCCTAAATAGTTTCCGTTTGCGTCTATTACTTCTGTTTTCCCCGTATTTAAATAGGTTCGCGAAAAAGCAAATGTCAAACCTTTGTAGACAGGCACTGAAAGACCTATATACTCATAATACATTCCAGGATAAAGTCCTGGAAGCCAATCGCATATGTTGTAAGAAAAATCTATACTCTTTTGAAAACCAAGACCTGCTGGATTATAATAAGTTGCAAGAGCATCATCAGCAATTGCCGTAAATGCACCACCCATTCCAACCGCCCGAGCACCTGGGTAAATCATTAGGAATACGGCCCCAGGATATTCACTGGCGGTCGTAATTATCGGGCATATTAATAATAGTAGTAATAGGTCTTTAAATTTTTTCATATTTGTTTCAACCTCTCTTTTTACTAATTAGAACAATTTACCAACTCTTTATTTAACTTCCGTTTTTCTTTTTCAACAAATATTTAATTTGTAATAAAGACTAAAACAAAAATCCAACTAAACCAACACCAAATACAAGAACTGTTCCGGATTCACTTAATGTTTCATCGCTTAAATTGTCGAAATAAATTCCCGCCTCTATTGGAACACCAAGATTCTGATTTACCACTGGCATAACTCCAACGGCAAATTTGATTCGCATTCCATCTATCGTATTCCTATAGTAATAGTCTTCTAAATAGTCTTCTATACTAACTGAAGAAATCATATAATTTATGCCTATCCCTGTATAAAAATAGAATAAGCCTTTAGGTACACCAACCATAACAAGAGCTTTTGGCCCAAATGCACTCTGCAAAGCCGTGCTCCCGGCAGTTGATGCAGATGTTAAAGATATGTCAAATCCTATTCCGAAACTTTTAGCAGCGAAGAAAACAAAATTGGGTGCAAAGGTGAAAGAACTAATTGAACTTCCATCATATGAATATAAATTCCCTGAGGTGTTTGTGAAACTTATCAATCCACTTATCATAATATTTCCTTTGCTTATAGCAGATTTAGAAGATTCCGTCTCAATTTTTTCGGTAATTGGATGCATAATCTCTGGATATTTTATAGACTCCTTATCGTACTCTATTTTGAGAATATTTGTTTTACGTATCTCAACTTTTCCGAAATTCGTCTCAACAATTAAGTTTGCCGTATCCTGGTCAATTACAATACCTTTGATAGAAGTCCCATCTTTAAGGTAAATAGTTTGTATATTTTGAGCAACCACATGCGTAAATGAGATCATAAGAATTAAAAGAAAGATTACTTTAAAATATTTAGGCATAATGCCTCCTTACCTACTTGGAAAACATTCAGAGAAGTCTTCCCGGGGAATAACATAAACACTTTTCTCCATATTAATATTTAGTTCTCTTTTAGAACTATACATAATATTTTATTTGCTAATTATTAGTTGTCAATGTTTTTCGCAAAGAAGACAATTAATTCATAGTTTATAGTCTGTAATCCAGTTTCTTTTTGAGATACTGAATCAAATTCAGTGAGTCTTTATTAATTCATGGACGTTTGGTTAAATTTTTCTTAATGATAACTCACTTTTTCCTTTGTTTTTAAATTGGCGTGGGCTGAAGCCAGTCTTGCGACACATACTCTAAATGCTGAGCAACTTACATAATCGAGTCCAATCTTATGGAAAAATTCAATTGACTCCGGATTACCACCATGTTCACCACAAATGCCAACTTTTAATTTCGGATTTACACTTCTGCCAAGTCTGACTGCTATCTTCACAATCTCACCAACTCCTTTTGTGTCTAACACCTCAAATGGGTCATTGGCTAAAATTCCGTTTTCTATATATAAGGGCAAAAATCTACCCGCATCATCTCGGGAAAATCCAAATACAGTTTGCGTCATATCATTCGTGCCAAAGGAAAAGAACTGGGCATATTTTGCAATCTCATCCGCAATTAAAGCCGCACGCGGAACTTCAATCATTGTGCCCACTAAATATTGGAGTCTAATCCGATGTTTTTTGATAATCTCATCCGCAACTCTAATCACCAGTTGTTTCTGGTTGATAAATTCCTCTATCGTGCTGACTAATGGTATCATTATTTCAGGAAAAACCTTTACGCCTTCTTTAGTCACTTCGCAAGCCGCCTCAATGATTGCTTGGACTTGCATCTCAGTAATTTCTGGATAAGCAATACCCAATCGACAGCCACGAAATCCTAACATCGGATTGTCTTCTTTTAGTGAACTGATAATGTTTTTGACTTGTTCAACTGAATATCCCATATCTTGGGCCAGTTGAATAATTGCCTGTTCGTCTTTGGGAAGAAATTCGTGCAGTGGTGGGTCAAGGGTTCTAATTGTTACGGGTAAGCCATTCATTACTCGAAATATTTCCTTAAAATCTTCTTTTTGCATTGGCAGGAGTTTTGCTAATGCTTTTTTACGTGTTTCAGTATCAGGTGCTAAAATCATTTCCCGCATTGCTGAGATTCGATTCGGCCCAAAAAACATATGCTCGGTTCGGCACAAGCCAATACCTTCAGCCCCAAATTTTCGAGCGGTTGTCGCATCTTGGGGAGTGTCCGCATTTGCGCGCACTTTTAACTTTCTAATACTATCGGCCCATTTTAAGATAGTCTTGAATTCATTGGAAAGTTCAGGCTCAACCGTAGGAATTTTTCCTAAATACACTGAGCCGCTCGTGCCATCAATTGTGATTATTTCGCCTTCGTTTATCTCTTGATTGCCAATCTTGGCTTGCTTATTTACCTCATCGACCATAATATCTTCACAGCCCACAATACAGGGTTTTCCCATTCCGCGAGCAACAACTGCCGCGTGTGAAGTCATACCACCAGTAGCCGTAAGAAATCCGACTGCATGTGCCATACCAGCAACATCTTCGGCTGAAGTCTTTGGTCTGAGTAAAATTACTTTTTCTCCAGATTTTCCCAATCTAACTGCTTCAGCACTACTGAAAATTACTTTGCCTGAGACTGCACCAGGTGAAGCCGGCAATCCTTTTGCTAAGGGCTTTTGCGCTACTTTATCCGGAAGCATTGGATGAAGCAAGGCTTCAACTTCATCGGGTGAAATTCTTAAAACCGCTTCTTCTTTAGAAATTAGACCTTGTTTTGCCATATCATAAGCAATTTTAACTGCGGCTTTTGGTGTCCGTTTACCTCTTCTGGTCTGTAAAATCCAAAGACGATTGCGCTCAATGGTAAATTCTACATCTTGAACATCTTTATAATGATGCTCTAATTTTTTTAAGATTTGTAATAATTGGCGATAATTTTGAGGATGGGTTTTTTGTAATTTTTCAATTGGGAGAGGAGTTCTAATTCCAGCAACAATATCTTCGCCTTGAGCATTGATTAGATATTCGCCATAAGGTCTTTTTTCACCTGTTGCCGGGTCTCGAGTAAAAACCACACCCGTGGCAGAAGTTTCGCCCATATTTCCAAATACCATTGCTTGAACATTTACTGCAGTTCCCCAATCTTCAGGAATCTTATAGATTTTTCGATATTCTTTAGCCCGAGGATTATTCCAAGATTCAAACACCGCAATAATTGCTTTCCAGAGTTGCTCATAAGGGTCTTGAATAAATGGTTTACCCGTAAGTTCTAAAACTTTTTCTTTATATCTTTCAATTAAATGCCAAGATGCTTGTTTTTCTTCTTCGTAAATTTTATCAAAATCATCTTGCGGTAAGCGCATCACCACATCAGTAAACATCTCAATAAACCGACGATAACTATCTAAGGCAAAAAACTCATTTTTAGTTAATTCGGCTAATCCTTTAGTAGTTTGGTCGTTTAATCCTAAATTTAAGACTGTATCCATCATTCCGGGCATTGATGCTTTAGCCCCAGATCGCACTGATAATAAGAGGGGATTTTTCGGATTACCAAATTCTTTATTTGTTATCTGCTCAATATACTTAATACCTTTTTTAACTTCTACTTCTAATTGTTTAGGATATTTGCCGGTTTTGAGATATTCCACACAGGCTTTAGTACTAATCGTAAATCCAGGGGGAACTGGTATACCAATATTAGTCATTTCTGCAAGGCCCGCACCTTTACCGCCTAAAATTTCAGCAAGTTTTGCTGAGCCATCGGCTCTTTTACCACCAAAACGATAAATCCAAGACATATTTTTCTCCTAATTTATGTTAAATAAAATTAGTATTATGTATTCTAATCTCAGTCGTTACGACTCTCATCTGCGCAGAATTAGATTTAATATAATCGTTAAAATTAAAGATAAAATCAACGACGAGATTATCGGAAAATAGAATGTAAAATTTTTCCTTTGGATAAAAATATCTCCAGGTAATGGAAAGATATGAAGTTTACTAATAAGAATTATTCCCAGTCCCAAAACAATTAGAAAAAATCCGAGAATTATCAAAATTTTTCCCAAAGAAGAAAAGTCACTCATTGTAATTTTGCCAAAAACCGCACGGATTAAACAAAAACAAACATTTCTATATCAGTTTTCCTCTTTTGCCTCAGTATCATTTTGGCTAACATCACTATCTGTTTCTGAGGCTAAAAAGTTTTGGACAATTTCTAAGGCTTGTTCATAATCTTCTTCATCAACCAAAATTTCACCCCAGGCCGGCCGCATCATTTTAGCAATGCCATTATACCAAGGAATTTGATAAGAACGAAGCACTACCGGAATACCGGATTGTTCTAATAGCGATTTAATACTCATCGCCATAAGTTCATTCTCGGGTTTATAAACTTGTTTTAAGGGCATTTTTATATTATAAACTTGTATTAACAATATCTTATTAAAGCGATTATATTGGGTTTCAATTAAAATGTCAAGAATATTTGAGGGGTGGGCAAAAAAA
>JAOABV010000051.1 GCA_026418155.1 candidate division WOR-3 bacterium
AAGAGACAGGTATACAGATTTGGTGGTGCCTGCCAATAATACATTTGAGTCGGTGCATAAGGATTGGAAATATCTATTATATAAAAACCACCGCCTACCAAATAAGCATAATTGCCTGATACATCTATTGGACCAACTCCTGGTAAAGGTAGATAACTAACTTGGAATGGTTGAGCCGGATTAGACACATCAAATATTCGGAGTCCACCTAAATTGCCAAGATAAATTGAAGTTACATATGCATATTGACCACGAACATAGATACTATGGCAAACGCCTTCTATCCGATATTGGCAAATGAGTCTTGGTAATGATGGTTGGGAGACATTATAAATTATAAGATTAGTATACAAATCAGTGAACTCACGACTTATAATATAAAGATACTGGCTACTTCTAAATAAGCAAGAGACAAAATGGCGAGTTATAATATTAGCAATTGGCACTTGTGGAGTTTCACGGTCAAAGATTAAAATTGCCGTCCCTGATGAGACAAAAACCGCATTGCTGTCAATTGCAACTGCTCTACCTGCTGCATAAGGATAATGAGCAAGACAACAGATATTGGTAGAATCTTGAATAGTTTTGCTAAAATCCGTCTTTTGGCAAGATTGATGTATCAAATCTTGAGCCGGTTCTAACAATGCTATTAAAAGAACAAGCATGTTTAACATCTTTATTAACCTATTCGTAGAGCGTTCCGTATCGGAGTGAACTGCTTCTACTTATTACTTTTTGTTTTTTCTTATCTGTCTGTTCAGTGATTGCATATTGAAGAGTGAAATGTGTTATTACCTGAAACATATTATTCACATATTACTTTACTATAAAAAATAAATTTCTGTCAAGCATTATTTGCAAAATTTGATAATCTGTATGATTTTGGATTTCATACAATTATTAGTCTTAATCTCTGTCTTTCAAAAAATTGCCTTAAAAATTGATTTAGGTATGCCTTTTATGTTGCTTATTTTCCTTTAAGATTAGGTAAAACTTTAAGTTGAGGTAGGTCCTTAGCACATCTGAATCCAACATCTGAGTAAGATGAATTCGGCAATCTCAAAAGTCTTGAATATGTAGTTTGCCATTGTTTATTGGAGTTAAAAGAACCGCCAAGTTGTATTTTATAAACTCCAGTATCGCCGATTGGATTTATCGTTGTTAATTGCTCTAATGGTTTTGCCCAGTCCCAAACCCACTCAAAGACATTGCCCACCATATTATAACAACCATAAGAGGATTTTCCTTTGGCAAATGAATCTACCGGTGCCGTATGTTCGTGTCCGTCGTAAATTCCGTATTCCTGCCAATTACATAAAGTGGAATCCCAGCCATTATCTTCTGCTTTTCTTTGCCAAGGATATTTTGCGCCAATTCTTCCTTGTCCTGCTTTTTTCCATTCAGCCTCGGTCGGAAGTCTTTTGCCGCTCCATTTTGCATAGGCTTGAGCTCCATACCAAGTAACCCAACGAACCGGATATTTTTCTCTTCCTGACTTAACGAAGTATCGCTCTTTTAATTTTTGGATTTCGGGATAGGAGTCAAGTTCAATCCAATATGCACCTCCTTGTTGCTGGTTGCCGCAGGCATTAAGAAATTTACAAAATTGTTCATTGGAAACTTCATATTTATCAATTAAATAGTAATAATTAATCACAAATTTTCTATGATAGTTTTCATCAAAGATTATGGAATCATTGACAGGTCCATAAATAACCGTCATATCAGTGGGAACATTAAAAAATAACCAATATTTTGTGATTTCTTTAGTTATTTCCGATGCGGAAATTTTCATTTCTTGAGAGATATCTAATTTAGTTAACTGCCTTAGTATTTTGATAATTTCATTGAAAGATAATTTTGCAGAAGTTTTTAATTTTGCGATAAATGTTTTTATCAATTCTGACTGTTTAGATTTAGTAATTATCTTTGCCCAAAAATATGGCGCCACATAATAACAATGACTACTAAATTCTGATTCAATTTCGCTCGTATCTAATTTCCAAAGGGATAAATCGTATATTTTAGTTGAATTGGTGAATATGTCAGAAATATCTTGCGAGTATTTATAAAAGATTTCGGGCCAAAATTGTGCCATTATTGTCCACATAAGGTAATTTGCCAAGCCGTCGCCGACAAATCGATTTTGTGGGTCTTGATATAAGTTGAATTTTAACTGAAGGGTTATTTCAAATTGTTCGTGAAAAACTGAAAATAAAAAGATGGGGTCATCGTCAGGTATAATCATTGTGTATGGCAAGTCAGTATAATAAAGTCCTTTTGTCAAAGGCAAGACAACATTAAATTTCACTAATTCCTCTAATCCAGTTATCTCTAATATTATACTGTCGCCTTTTTCTAAAATCGAATTTATTTTTTGTGCTTCATCTTCTCGTTCTGGTTGATAATAAATTGTATGATATTTTCCATTAATCTGTTTCATACTTAAAATTTCTTCTTTGGAAATAATTCTACATTCTAAACCTAAAAAATCAAAACGAAGTTGACCTAATGAGTCTTCACTACTTCCTAAAGAGGAATCTGAAAATAAGATAATACTCAAAATGATTTTTACTATGACTTTGTTAATCAAACTGAATTTGACTTGCATAAACCGACTTAGGGTGTAAATGTCCAAAGTATTGCATTAAGTTGGTTAAGATTATCCAGTTTTTTCTTTCCCGGGTAATAGAGCATTCCATCAAGAAAATAGAACCGATTGTTATGATTAAAGCAATAAGATATAAAAGGTCCACCGGCAGTAAGTTTGTTGTTCTGCCAAACGCCGATTAATTTTATTGCCCAAATGTTATTAAATAAAGTTGTTTCTGCCCGAGTATATGGTTTATAAACAAAGTCACCTTCATAGTACTTTGCAGTTAAACTATCTCGAAGACTAATTAATTTTGCCGGCGTTATTTCCATCCTTTCAGGTGATGTGTAGATAAAAATACTTCGGTCAGGATTGTGAGTAATCATATAGATAAAATTATCATTCTCATATTTAGTGATAAGACGAAACCGTTTTGGCACTTTGAAATTAAACTGATATTTATCTGATAGATATTTAGTGAGTTTTTTGTCATGACCTTGCTCATAAGTAATTTTAGTCATATAAGTTAATAAATAGTCCTGAAAAGTTTTACGAATTCTTGCACCATAGCGTTTTAATCCTAATTGTAAAAATTCTTTAGATTTTACGGCAAAGATTAATACTTTTTGATTTTCGACCCACAGGTCAGCAAAAGCAAAAAGCCCCATTGTATCCATCTCAATTTTTTTTATATGAATATCTAATATTGTTCTAATCGGCTCTTCATCAATAGTTCCAACTATAAATAAGAACCGGAACTTGATAAAATCAGATAATCGTGACAAGGGACGATAGCGAACTATGAACTCTTCTTCAGGCTGAACTGTGTAAATGTATCTTTGAAGTATCTCTTTGATTGGTAATTCAATCTCTTGTTTATAGTCTGTAAACAAAATAATCTCTCGCATTCCGCCAATTGTAGTGGGCAAAGGCGGTGAACAGCTTAAAGCCAAAAGCCAGTAACTAACAACTAAAAATTTTAGCCCAATTTGACATTTAGGATTTAACATTTGATATTTCATACTATCCGACTCTTAATAATTCAATGCGTTCTTTAAATTTTTTGTTTAGTGTCATTTTAATTACTCTGTTTTCGGGTAATGCAAAGTTACTGTCTTCTTTGATTAGAGCAAACGCGTCATCGCGTGCTTGAAATAGCAGATGTCGGTCTTTTTGTAAATCGGCAATTTTTAAGTCAGGTAAGCCGTGTTGTCTGGTTCCTAAAATTTCTCCAGGCCCGCGTAGTTCTAAATCTTTTTCTGCTAGTAGAAATCCATCATCATTGGCTTGAAAAAATTTCAGCCGTTCATATGCGGGTGAGAATTTCGAATTGGAGAGCATCAAGATACAATACGATGTTTCACTACCGCGTCCTATTCTACCTCGTAATTGATGGAGTTGGGCTAAACCAAATCGTTCTGGATGCTCAATTACCATTACAGTGGCATTAGGAATATCAACCCCAACTTCAATTACGGTTGTTGTCACTAAAATATCAAGTTCGTGTTTACGGAATTTTTCCATAAGTTCAATCCGCTCAGAACTTTTTAGACGGCCATGAACTAAACCAATTCTCTTGTCAGAAAAGACTTTTTGGATTTCTTCATAGGTTTTAATTGCGGCTTTTAGGTCAAGTTTTTCTGATTCTTCAATTAGCGGGCAGACAATATATATCTGTCTGCCTTCATTGATTTTTGCCTGAATAAAATTATATACGGATGCTCGTTCTTTTTCAGTGACGAGTCGGGTAACAATCTTTTTTCTACCTGGTGGTTTTTCTGACAAGATTGATATATCTAAATCGCCATATAAAGTCATTTGCAGAGTTCGGGGTATGGGAGTTGCAGTCATTACTAAGAAGTCAGGATTAACTCCTTTATTAATTAAAGCCGCTCTTTGCATTACGCCAAATCGATGTTGTTCATCAATTATCGCTAAACCCAATTGCTTAAATTTAATGTTTTGCTCAATTAAAGCATGTGTTCCAAAAACGATATTAATCATTCCTTGTTCTATCTCTTGGCTGAGACGAGTTTTGTCTTTGGGCTTTGTGCTGCCGGTTAAAAGACAAGTTTTGACGCCAATCTTTTCCAATCGCTTATGCCAAACTAAATAATGCTGTTCGGCTAAAATTTCGGTTGGTGCCATTAATGCTGATTGGAATCCATTTTCAATTGCGATGAGCATTGCGTAGATAGCAATTACAGTTTTACCTGAGCCAACATCGCCTTGAAGCAAACGGTTCATTGGAATCTCTTTTGCCAGATCATCTTTTATTTCTGATAGGACTTTTTTCTGACCATCAGTAAGTTCAAATGGTAAAAGACTTAACAGTTTTTTAGTAAAAGTTCCTTGTTCGATTAGACGATACCCTTTCTTTTGGTGAACTGAATTTAGTTTGCGTAATGCTAAAAGTAACTCCAGATAGAAGAACTCTTCATAAATTAATCGTGCTTTTGCCTTTTCCGCCTGGGCAATGGTTTCAGGAAAATGAATATTTTTTATGGCATTCTTGATTTCTGGGAAAGAATATTTTTTGAGAATGTCGACAGGCAAAGTTTCATTGAGATATCGTAAATAATTATCAATTGCATATTTCATTGGTCTTCGGATATCCCAGATTGACAACCCTTCAGTCAGAGGATAGACAGGTATTATGCCTATTGCATATAACAAATCATTTGAAGTTTTGCTCTGGCCGATTATTTCTTCAGATAATATCTGATAATGAGGATTTACTATTTGTTTTCGGTTGTAGTAATTTACTATGCCAGAGACGATAATTTTTTGATTCACTTTGAATTTATCTTTTAAGTCGGGACGATTGAACCAGATGCATTCAAGCATTCCGGTATCATCGCTTACCATAATTCTAACGACTTCACCTTTATTTCTGGTTTTTTTAGTTCCGCAAGCAATGATTTTGCCCATAACTACTGAGTCGGTTTTTATTTTCAAGTCACGAATTTTAACAATTTGCGAACGGTCGATATACCTTCTGGGCACTAAGAATAAAAAATCTTCAATGGTTTCAACACCTATTCGTCTTAAGTATTGGGCTCGTTTCGGACCAATGCCTTTAAGATATTGGACTTCGGCACTTATGTCTGCCTTAAACACTTGTTTCACTTTTTTTCTTCAATCTTGCCTTTCATTGGCACAAATCGGACTGGTTCGTATTCGGTTTTAATTAACTGCCCGTGCTTTTTTTGAAATACAGTGAGAATTTGAGTCTCATACTCTTCACCCATTGGCGCAACAATCCGACCGCCTTCTTTTAATTGTCGGATTAAAGAATCGGGCAAATAGGGTGGAGCACAAGTTATGAGAATGACATCAAATGGTGAGGCTTCAGTCCAGCCTAAATAACCATCACCACAGCGGACAGAGACATTATTATAATTTAATTCTTTTAACCGTTTCTCTGCCGATTTTGCTAATGATTCAATTATCTCGATAGTGTAGACTTCTTTACATAATAACGAAAGTATTGCTGCCTGATAACCAGAACCAGTGCCAATTTCTAAAACTCGCTCATCTCCTTTTAGTTCTGCAAGTTCAGTCATTCGGGCAACAATATATGGCTGAGAAATCGTTTGACCTTCACCAATTGGCAAAGGGTAATCGTTATACGCTTCAGATTGAAGAACTTCAGGCACAAAAAGATGTCGGGGAACTTTTTCTAAGGCTTTTAAGACTCTTTTATCAGTAACCCCGCGAGCAATAATTTGGGATTTAACCATTGACTTTCTTAAGATTGTATAATAGTCTTTTGGTCCACTACAACTCATAATTAGTATATTAAAGCATAATATAAAAAACGCCGATATACAACCTTTCATTTTTTAGATTCTGTGGTTTTCATAAAAGTTAACTTTAGGAACTGTTATTTGGGCATTGGGAGATAAATTAGTTGTAGATATTGCCTTTTCATTTTTTAGTTCTTATCATTTTCATAAATTCTTCTTCAGAAATTATCGTAATGCCAAGTGCTTTGGCTTTATCATATTTAGAGCCAGGGTCAGCACCAACTAATACATAATCTGTCTTTTTAGAAACTGAGGACGAGACATTACCACCCAAATTAATAATAATTTCGCTTGCCTGTTCTCGGGTATAATTTTTTAATGTGCCGGTTAAAACAAAAGTTTTGCCTAATAATGGCTTTGCACTTTTTTGTGTTGTTTCTTCAGAAAAATTTAAGCCAACTTTTTTTAGTCGTTCAATTAAACGAAGGTTTTCTTTATCACTAAAGAAGTTTACAATACTTTCAGCCACAACCGGTCCAATACCCATAACCTGAGCAATTTCTTCTTGAGTTGCATTTCTTAATTTATCAATTGAGGGAAATGCGGAAACTAATACCCGGGCAGTGTGAATTCCAATATGTCGGATACCCAAAGCATAAAGCACACGAGAATAAGGTCGATTTTTACTATTTTCAATTGCGTTGAGAAGATTTTGAGTTGATTTTTCGCCCATGCGTTCAAGATTAATAATATCTTCATATTTTAAGGCATATAAGTCAGCAAAATCCTTTACTAAATTTTTATTAACCAGCATCTCGACCATTGCATATCCTAATCCTTCAATATCCATTGCTGACCTGCTGGCAAAATGCAATAATCTGCCTTTTATTTGCGCTGGGCACGAGGCATTGACACATCGTAAAGCAACTTCTTCGGCTTCACGAACTAAATGGCTATGACAAACCGGACATTTTGTCGGAAGTGCGACAGGTTTTTCTTTACCCGTTCTCTTATCCGTGACCACTTTGACTACTTGAGGAATTACTTCACCGGCTTTTTCAATAATCACTGTATCACCAATCCTGATATCTTTTCGTTTTATTTCGTCAAAATTATGTAGCGTTGACCGAGAAATAGTTGAACCAGAAAGAAAGACCGGTTCCATTTCTGCAACTGGAGTTACAACACCAGTTCTACCAACACTAAAGAAGATATTAACGATTTTTGTCGTTGCTTGTTTTGGTGGATATTTATAGGCAACTGCCCAGCGAGGACTCTTTATCGTTTCGCCCAATTTCTCTCGCACTGAGTACTCATCGATCTTAACTACCATACCATCAACCTCATATGGTAATTGATGTCGTTTTTCCTGCCACTCTTCACAGTAATCAATTACTTTTTCGATGGAATCAAATAAGTCTGAATGAGGAATGACCTTAAAGCCAACTTTTTTTAAGACTTCAAGTGTCGTAAAATCTGAAGTAAATTCCCTGGCTGGTGGTTTTGGCACAGTGTGGACAAAAATATCTAATTTTCGTTCAGCAACTAATTTGGGGTCTAATAACTTGAGACTGCCGGCGGCGGCATTACGGGGATTAGCAAATAAAGATTCGCCATTTTCTTCACGTTCCTGATTCAACTTTTCAAACTGCTTTTTAGTCAAAAAGACTTCTCCCCGAACTTCAAAGGTTCTTAAAGATTTTGGCGGATTAATTAATTGTAACGGAATTGTTTTGATGGTTTTCAAATTTTGGGTAATATCATCGCCAGTAGCACCGTCACCACGAGTTGCACCTTGAACAAACTTCGCATCAACATATTTTAATGATACTGCAACACCATCTACTTTCTGTTCGACAATATAATTAAAATCAGAGACCGATTTTCTGATGCGTTTGTCAAAATCTTTTAATTCTTCATACGAATAAGTATTATCTAAACTAAGCATCAGAGGCGAATGCGTGACCGGTTTAAACTCTTTAATTGGTTCACCGCCGACTCTTTGAGTTGGTGAATCAGAAGTGATAAGTTCAGGAAACTTTTGCTCAAGTTCAATTAATCGCTTTAAGAGCATATCGTATTCATAGTCAGATATCACTGGGTCATTAAGGACATAATAACGGTAATTATGGTAATTTATTTCTTGGCGTAATTTCTCAATCTCTTTTTGTGCTTGTGCTTTGGTCATAAAATATTTTTACTAATAGTAAGATAAAAGTCAAGCAAAATTTCTTCTTGACAATTTATTAGCCCAGTATTATTATTTGTCGATATTTGTTCTTTAAGAAAAAGTTTAGCATAATTGGGAGCGGACAAACGAACTTTACCTCTATCTGTAAGCGGATTATAAAATATAATAAAATGTTCAGCATATGATTGTTAGGTTACAATTAAACTTCCGCTATCAGTAAAGGAGGCATTATGAAACGATTAATGCTAACCATAGCTCTAATCCTTGCCCTAATTTTTAGTGCAAGAGGAATTGGCAAAGATTTGTCCAAGGAAAAAAGCAATCCGAGCAAGATTCTATCTGTTCAAACTGGATTGGGCAAAGGTAAACTCAGTACAGTAATTAACAATCGACAGAGGAGGATATTGCAGAGGTCAAAGAGCAAAATTCGTAATAAAGAACTTAAAAAACAACAGAGAAAGTTGCATTCGCCGTTATCGTTGTTTAATAATGTTAGACGACAAAAACGATTACCAACGAAAAATTATACCAAATTTACTTTACCTGAGTTTTTACTTGATACGACAATAAGTTTTGGACCAGCACCGGATGACCAGGAATTTACTGATGTTGCCTTTGATGGCACGAATTACTTTGTTGTTTGGTATGATATGCGTAATGACGATATTTATGGAGCACGGGTTTCAAGAAATGGTGTGCTTCTGGATACTTTGGGCATTCCGATTTGCACAGAAGATGATTGGCAAGGATATCCATCTGTTGCCTTTGATGGCACAAATTATTTTGTCGTTTGGTCTGATTTTCGTAATTGGGACTATGATATTTATGGCGCAAGAGTATCTCCATCCGGAGTTGTGCTTGACCCACAGGGGATTCCAATTTGTACTGCCTATGATTATCAGGATGTACCAGCAATAAAATTTGACGGAACGAATTATCTTGTTGCTTGGAATGATTATCGTAGTGATTTTAATGGTGATATTTATGCTACAAGAGTAACGCCAACCGGTGTTGTTCTTGACCCGCAAGGTATTCCGGTTTCTACTGCCTCTTTTCAACAATTTATCTTTCGGGGAATAGGTTTTGATGGCACAAATTATCTTATAACATGGCTTGATGACCGAGATGGTGACGAATATTATGATGTGTATGGAGCAAGAATGACTCGTGCTGGCATTGTGCTTGACCCGGATGGTATTCCAATTTCGGTTGCTCCGAATAGTCAAATTCTGCCTCGGGTTGCTTTTGATGGTACAAACTATCTTGTGGTCTGGTGTGATGACCGACTGGTTTATGAAGAATACCGCATCTTTGGTGCAAGAGTATCGCCTTCAGGTGTTGTTCTTGACCCTCAGGGAATACAGATTACACAGAACTTTGGTGTTTACCCAGCGATTGTTTATAATGGCACTAATTATTTTGTAGTCTGGACTGAACTAAATTACTGGTGGGAAGGTGATATTTATGGTGCCCGGGTTTCTACTGCAGGAGTTGTTTTAGACCCACAAGGATTACCAATTTCAACTACTCAAAGTGACCAATGGCTACCATCAATTGTAATTGATAATCTTAATGACATGCGATATTTCATAACTTGGTCAGATTTTCGGTCTTGGAATAATTACGATATTTATGGTGCTCGGATGCAGGTTCAAGGAACCGTTTTAGACCCAGAGGGAATTCTTTTAACTTATGGATATTCCAGCCCAGAACAATATGAGCCCGCAGTTGCATTTGATGGTACAAATTATTTTGTTGTCTGGTCAGACTCGCGTAATGGCAATTCCATCTATGGTTCTCGTGTTACACCTTCTGGTATTGTGCTTGACCCTCAAGGAATTTTGATTTCTTCTGCTCAATATCAAGCGTGGGCTCCATCCGTCACTTTTGATGGTACTAACTATTTGGTAGTATGGGAAGATTATCGAACTTGGGAAGGAGACATTTACGGCGCACGAGTTTCTACTGCAGGAATAGTATTAGACCCTTTGGGCATACCGATTTCAACCGCTGAATATGACCAACTCAATCCGTCGGTTGCTTTTGATGGCACAAACTATTTTGTGGTTTGGTCAGATAACCGTGAAGGTGAAGAGTATCCTGATATTTATGGTGCACGAGTTTCGCCATCAGGAGTTGTGCTTGACCCACAAGGAATAGTCATCTCGTCTGATATGTATGATTTTTATGAACAATATAATCCAAGGATTGTATTTGATGGCACATATTATTTTGTGGTATGGGAGATTAACCGCGAAGGTGGTTATCTGACTGATATTTTTGGTGCTCGCGTAGGTAAAGATGGCACGGTGCTTGACCCATATAGTATTCCAATTGTATTTGCCCAAGAAGAGCAACATAATCCATCAATTAGTTTTGACGGCACAAATTATTTAGTAGTATGGGAAGATTGGCGCAATTGGAATTCTGACATTTATGGAGCACGCGTCACAAGAACAGGAGTTGTGCTTAACCCAAATGGCTTTATAATTTCCAATGCTGATGATGACCAGTGGAGTCCGGCAGTTGCCTTTTATGGCACAAATTATCTTGTGGTTTGGGCTGACTACCGAAATTGGGAGAATTCTGATATCTATGGCACAAGAATTAATACAAATGGAGTTGTGCTCGACCCACAGGGAATTGAACTAATTAACCAACCTACTGGTCGGTCCCAGCCAGATTTGGCAAAAGGTCCTGGTAGTCAATTATTACTTGTTTTCTGTGGATATATTATCCAATACGGCGCATCTAAAATTCTTGGTGCATTATATCCCAGCACTGGTATCATGGAAAATAATTCGTTAACAATCTTTTCTTCTCCATTTAAAGTCTCGCCTAATCCTTGTTATAAGACCACTAATATTGAACTGACACTAACTAAAGAGACTAAGATTAGTATTGAATTGATAGATATTTCAGGCAGATGTCTTAAGAATTTTGCCTCGGGACAATTTCCTGTTGGCAATCATAAATTCAGACTTAATCTGGAAAACCTATCAGCAGGCATTTATTTCCTAAGAGTAAAAACTGAGGAAAAAACTTTAACTGAGCGAATCGTAAAAATGCGGTAGCAGAAAGTTATTTTACAATCACAAACTTTCCGCGATAAGTCGCTTTATCAATCTTTAAGTTATAGAAGTAGATACCTCGGCTCACGGATTGACTATTGGAATTATTTCTGTCCCAGAAAATTGTGCCATTGGTACTTGCGGGTTTCATAATCTCTCGCAATTTATTGCCTCTAATATCATAGATGGTTAAATGAATTGATAGGGGTCTTGAAAAGTTATAAGTAATATAACTCTTGCCTGTTGGCGCCATAAATCTAATATGTTGGTCAGAATTAGCATTTTCTGCGATTGCGGGAATTTCTTGTAATTCCAAAGGGATTTGGTGGATTAAAGCAGTTATCGCAAATAATGGAAAACCCGGAAAGAATTCCATCTTAAAAT
>JAOABV010000052.1 GCA_026418155.1 candidate division WOR-3 bacterium
CAACTTGGATAATCTCAAAGGGTTTAGCCGAATACCAATCAACCGACTCGCGTTTTTCTTTAATTTTGCTTTTCTTCGACTTAAGGGCGGTATTAATTTCTTCTTGATGCCTGCGTAAGATATGGCGAATGGTGCCGGCTGGCACATTGATTGACTCATAGCGTGAAAGGTAGCGAGAAAGTCTTTTTGGACCGAGCCGAGTTTTGATTTTTATCTCGACCACTTTAGCTTCAATCTGGGGTAGTGTCTTTTTGGGCTGGTGGTGAGGAGTTTTTGGTCGGTCTTTCAGATTGCCTTGACGATATTTAGCGATGATGTCGTAGACGACGGTTCGATTAATATTGAAGGCACGGGCGGTATAAGTGATATTATTGCTGGCTTGGAGGAATTCGATTACTGCTTGTCTTGCGGTAGCGGGGTCAATTTTTCTTAATTCTTTATAATTGATAAGGGTTGTAGTTTGCATAGTGTCTTTTATCCTTAAATAGACATTTGAAATTAATCTTGGCTAACTTAAAAACTTGTTTCACATAACCATTATAATTAAATCTCATAAACTGTATAGTATCTCTTGGACACATTGCATTTTAATATTGACAGTAAAAACACTCGGTATAAACCCAAAATTTACCGGATACTTTTTAGTTGAGAATCAACAACTTTTTCACATAATTCTTGTGTTGACTGCTATCTCTTACCACCAGAAAGTATATCCCGCAAGGCAGACTTTTTTTACTTAGGATGTTGCTCGCATTATAATTATCATTAAGTTTTTGGATTAAGCGACCTAATTTATCATAGATAAACATCGAATAGCCAGAAAGCGATTTGGTTTCTAAATGTTGTATACCCGAATAAAAATTGATATTATTTGAATTTGTCGTTGTTTCTTTTGTCTTTTCGATTTCAGGAATATATCGATAAAAGTAATTAGTTCTGCTTCCGGCTAAGCAATAGACTTTACCCTGAGCATAGGTTATAGTACTACCGCCAGTGATTTTAAATGGCAGAGAATCCATTTCCTGCCATTTATCAATTGGATTGTATTTATAGAACTTTTTAGTCTTACCACTTGCCAGACAATAGACATTATATCCATCACAAGCCAATCCTGCGCCTTTCTTTACCTTAACCGGAACTGAATCGATGGTTGACCATTTGTTAGAAGCAATTGAGTAACGATAAAACTCTTTGGTGGAACCGCGTAAGGCATAAAGATAACCCAAGGTATCGCCAGTTAGGGCTGCACCATTTTTAATCTTTGCTGGTATGCCTTTGATATTTTCCCAGGTATCTGATGCAATCACAAACCGCAAGAAAATAGTGTCGCCAATGAGAGCATAGATAAAACCATTTTGGCTATAAAGCGCAGTATATGATTTGGGTTTTAGAGGCAAAGATTCTGCCGGTTGCCAATTATTTCCTGAAACCGAGTATTTATAAAATTTCTTCTTATTACCTAAAAGTGCATAAAGCGTATCATTATTACCAGAAACTAAACCCAAACCTGTTTTTGGTTTAACAGGAAGCCCTTTTTTCTGAAGCCAATCATTTAAGTTTATATCATAAACATAGAATGAAGTATCACCAGCAATTAGACAATAAATTAACCCTATGTCCGATTCAGTTTTATCTAAATCAAAGTCTCGTAAATTAAAGAAAAGTCCATTGGAAATTTCAGGTTTATCTGAATCAAAGCTTCGTTTTTTAAAGAGAAGTCCATCGGAAATGGTATCGAAACAGATACTTGAGCCAGTAGTTTTGACCACTTTAGGAAAAGGCTTTAGGATTTGCCAGACATTAGTAGGGCGAATAATAAAACTACTATAACAAGTATCATTAAATCGGTTATCGTCATTAATTAATTTTGTGTAAGCAATGGTATTATAAGTTCCTGAATTTAGGGTACAGGCAGGAAAGTTTATAACCGTATCAAGACCGGCAAAAAGAATAACCGTATCAGATTTCTCATAAGAACTATTAATCTTAAAGACAACTGGAATAGTTTCTTGGGCCGAACCAAAGTTTTTCACTCGTGCTGAAGGATATACAACACTGTCAAAATTTACACCGATAGGAGCCAGAATCTGACTTACACCTACATCATGTGCAGTATAAATAGTCGGTCCAGAAATGTCATCTAAATAGATACCATTGCGTATATCCCCTAAAGGCGTATAGTAACGAAAAGCGATATAAAAAGTTGAGTCGACATAATTATGTAAAGAAATCTTGATTAAACCATAGGTTGTATTATTAAATCTTCGTCCCCAAAGCACTTTAGTAAAATCCGAAACCCGAGCGCCTTTCAAGGAAAGGCGAACTTCAAGACTTTCTAATGCTGAACTGGCAAAGGCACGATAAAAAAACTTTAAGGTGTCACCAACACTACCCAAAAGTCGGGGTGTAATAAGCCAATCATCACTGGTGAGAGAGAAATTATCAAACAAGCAACCGGCACAAGCAGGTTCGGAATTATAATTTAATGTTGAACGAGTCCAAGATTGAGTCCCATAACCATCGTTATTAATAAAGCGCCAACCTTCAGGAGGAAATATTGCATCAGTAAAAGATTCATTAAGTTGTTGGCTGAAAAGAACAAAGCCGAGCAATAGGATTATAAGACAAAATTTATAGCGTGACATAAACATCACCTCGTATTTCTTAGATTTAATTATGATTTAATTATATATTAGCCATTTTAGAAATCCTGTCAATAGAGATTTGATGAACGCTTTGAAAAGTGCCACGGAAATTACTTGCGGCACGCATCCGTATCAGCGAAATCACAGAAAAATAAGGAAAATATCCAATAAGTTCAATTCAATTTATTCGAATAAGAATTGACTTTTTCAGTGTTCTCAATAATAATTACCTATTTATTACGAGCAGAGATTATTAAATATTCTCTTACTTAAATGTCTTTGAGATTTTTATAATACTGGTCTTTCTTTTATTATTTGGTTTAGCCTATCCATCAAGAAAGAGTACCAATATATTAAGTGTGATTTTCATAAAGTATTATACAGTGTTCATAATGCCCAAAAATTCTTCTGGAAACTTTTTGTCGTTTTAAGTAGTCAAATAAATTATATATCGATGGCAAAGTTATATATTGAGATAAAGAAATTATTGCATCTGATGCGAATTTTATTGTTTAAGAAAGCGAAGATTGTTTCGTTCATTAGAAATATAATTAGAAATATAGATTTTGTAGTCTGCTCTTAGTCAAAAGATAAAAGAGTAAAAAGCAAAATTTAGAAGTAACTTTTTCGAAAAGGCCTAGAGCACCGTACCGGGGCAGTAGGAATACTACCTCCCTGCCATCCACTCCATCGCCCATATGGTCAAATTGTGTATTCTTTATAACCCTTAACATAAGGGTTGGTAATTCACTTATCCTTCTATCATATTCTGAGCACCAGCGAATGGCTTATAGTCTATCAATAATTCAATCACTAAACCTGACGCCCATTCTTTAATTGACCATATCATCCTAACCTGCATTGAGATGACATCTCATAATCCCACTTTTGACCTTCGCAGACGAATCCAATAGTCATATTTAATCCGAGTTCGCAAGTTCTGTTAATGCCAAAACTCATCGAAGCCAACTAATAAATGACAAATTCTGTCAAATTTCGGAAAAAGCGCACCAAAAGCCAATGCGGATAAATAATGATCCATTAAATTCAATACCTGCTGCAGAAAATTATATTTCAGAAGTTGTTCGTGGTGATTTAGTGACCCAAAATCGTAAATACACATACCTTGACAAATTTTAATTATTAGATATTATTAACTATAAAGATTCAATTATTATGTTAACATAACTTTACAAAACTGATGATTAACTATCATATTCAACTTCATCGATTCGATTTTGTCGTAAAACCGAGTAAAAATTAACTTTTTAGGAATTAGTCAGAATTGTTTTAATACCATATGAAGAAAGCATTACTGATTGAAATTGGAACCGAAGAGATTCCAGCTTCGTTTTTAGCACCAGCCGTCAATGATTTTAAGGAAAAGTTTTGTAACTTTCTGACCGAAAACAGAATTACATTTGGAACAGTTAAAACTTATTATACACCACGAAGATTGGCGTTAGTCTTATCCGATGTATTAGAAAAACAGAAAGCCGAAGTTTTAGAAGTTCAAGGTCCGCCGAGTAAGTATGCATTCGATGAGCACGGGAAACCAACCAAGGTTGCAATCGGTTTTGCTCAAACTCATAAGACTAAAATAACCCAACTTTACACCAAAAAAACCCCCAAAGGAGAATATGTTTTCGTAAAAAAAACTGCTGATACCAAAACGCTTGCCCAATTATTAAAAGAAAATCTCGGCCGGTTAATTGCGGAAATCCAGTTTCCGAAAACGATGCGTTGGCAAAAAGATAATTTCAGATTTGCGCGGCCCATACGCTGGCTTACCCTTGTCTTTGGCAATAGACCGATTGAAGTGTCGGTTTTCGGGATAAAAAGTTCTGCCCACACTTATGGACATCGCAATTCTAAAAAACAGAAAATAAAAATATCGGATATAAAGTCTTATATAAAAAAATTAAAGCAGTTCGATGTTTTGGTCGACCCCGAAGAACGAAAAAAATACATTCAACAACAATTACAATTACTAACCCAAAAAGTTAATGGCAAAGTAGTCAAAGACGAAGAACTCCTGGCAGAGATTATCAATATTTGCGAAAACCCCTATCCGGTCATATGTAAATTTCGCCCTGAATTCCTTAATCTACCCGCACCGATTCTGACAACCGCTCTAAAAACGCATACTCGTTGTTTTGCCGTGCAAAAATTATTTTCCGAGGAACTACTACCATATTTTGTTGCTGTCACCAACACACCTACTTGCGATAAACATCAAGTAAGATATTGGTATGAACAAGCAGTGGAATCACGACTTGATGATGCTAAATTCTTTTTTGAGGAAGACTTAAAAATTGGTTTAGAAAAACGGCTCGAAGAAGAGAAAAAAGTTATTTGGATAGAAAATTTAGGAACTTTATTTGACAAAAGTACTCGCTTAGAAAAATTATCATTAGTTATTAGCCAGAATATTCCTAATGTTAGTACCAATCATTTACTGCGGGCAGCGTATTTAGCCAAAGCCGATTTGTTAACCAATATGGTCAGAGAAAAAGAATATACCAGTTTACAGGGAATAATGGGCGGAATTTATGCCCAACGCTTAGGTGAACATGATTTGGTAAGTAAAGCCATTGCCGAACAATACCAGCCCAGATTTATCGGCGATAGTCTACCGGAGACAATCGAAGGTTCAATTTTAAGTATGGCAGATAAATTGGATAATATTATTGGTGCCTTTATTGCAAATGCGACTCCCAGTGGTTCCTATGACCCTTTAGGTTTACGACGCCAAGCAATAGCGTTTTATTTAATCTGCCTAAATAAAAAATTTGATATTGATTTAGAACCAATCATCGAATTAGGCTATAACTATTTTGGTTTACCGGAAAACTTAAGTTTAATCACAAGTATCAAAGATTTTCTTAAAGACCGATTAAAAGCAGTTTTACTTGACCAGAATATCCGTTATGATATTTGTAATGCGGTTTTAGCAGTATGTAACCTTAAACCACAGGATGCCTATGAACGATGTCTTGCCCTAACTGAGTTAAGCGAACAAAAAGATTTTGAATCATTAGTAATCGGTCAGAAGCGTGTAAGTAATATACTTAAAAATATTAAAGAACTTGATTTATCCGGTTTATCCCCAACCGCAATAAATGAGTTATTATTAATTGAACCAGCCGAAAAGATTTTATATCAAAAAACTAAAGAAATTGAACCCAATTTAAGAGTTTCAGTAAAAGAGCATAATTATAAAAAAGCCTTTGAAATTCTTTTATCGCTTAGACCTGCCATTGATAATTTGTTTGATAATGTTTTAGTAATGACGGAAGATGAATCTTTGCGAATCAATCGCTTACAATTAGTTCAAAAAGTGCGTGCACTTTTCTTGGAGGTTGCGGATTTATCAGAAATTGTTATTAACAAATCGTAGGTTCTTTTAATGTCAATTCAACAAGTTTGATGTTACTTTTTTTGATTCACCAGTTTTACTAATGGGATTCGATATTAATAAATTTTATTGGCATAATAGAATTATGATTTTGGGTTAAGTCCATTTTGGCTGTGTCAAGGAAAAGAGTTTCTTATCTAATTTTTTTGCTAATAATTATTGCTGGAGTCTTTTTTTTCTTCAAAAGAAGACCTACACCAAAACTACCTAAACCATCAACTCCGCTATTGGAGCAAAAAATTACTCTCAAAATTAGAGACAAAGAGATTAAGGTCGAATTAGCCGATACGCCCGAAAAACGAGCATTAGGTCTGATGTTTCGGCAAAGTTTAGAGGAAGACTCAGGTATGTTATTTGTCTTTGAACGAGAAGGCATTTATCCTTTCTGGATGAAAAACACTAAAATCCCGCTGAGTATTGCCTATATTGATAAAAATAATGTCATTATTGATATTTTGGAAATGGTCCCCAATCAAGAGGTCATACGCTATTCACCATCAATTCCTTTTATTGCGGCTTTGGAAATGAATCAAGGCTGGTTTTTACGAAATGGGATTAATATTGGAGATACAGTGTATGGAATCCCCTAAGTTAAATTCAAAATTCAAAATTCAAAATTCAACGATAAAGTTATTTTCGCCGGCTAAGATAAACATCGGATTAATTATTAAAGAGAAACTTACTTCTGGATATCATAAAATAGAGACAATTTTAGCACCTATAAAGTTATTTGATACGATAATTATCAAACGAGCGAATCAGGGACTTAAATTTACTACCAATAAAGTTAAGAATTTACCTTCTGGTAGCGATAATTTAGTGGTTAAAGCGGCTGAATTGTTTTTCCAGGAACTTAAGATTAAACCTTGTGTAGAGATTTTTCTAAAAAAAAGCATTCCGCTCGGCGCGGGTTTAGGTGGTGGTTCAAGCAATGCTGGAACAGTCCTTTTAGGTTTAAATCAACTATTTCAAAAACCTCTAACTATGAACATTCTTTATCAAATCGCTTGTCAAATTGGAATGGATGTACCATTTTTTTTATATCAGACACCATCTTATGCAACTGGCCGAGGAGAAATCTTAACACCGATTAAAATTCCTAAATTTAATATCGTACTGTATATTCCCGAATATTTTATTTCAACTCGCTGGGCATATCAGCAAATTGATGAGATGGGGTTGACAGAAGGCAATTTTTCCCTTAAGATTCTTAGTAAGAAACTAAGCCAAAGTAATTGGCAAGAAATTAGCAAGTACACTGTAAACACCTTTGAAAAGGTTGTTTTTCCTAAATATAATGATTTACTGGTTATGAAAACACGAATGTTATTTTGTGGTGCCAGGATTGTAAGTTTATCAGGCAGTGGTAGCGCGATTTATGGTATCGTTCCCAAAGATAGGATTGCGGAATTTTACACTAAGGCTAAAAGACTTAAATTAAAATTGTTATATACGGAAACACTGTGAAATTAAAATTGGGGCGTCGTCTAGCTGGCAGGACCCAGGATTTTGGATCCTGTTGGGAAGGTTCGAATCCTTCCGCCCCAGTGAAATTATCTAAAACTATAAATTAGTAAAAGCAAGTGAAACTTTTCAGGAATCTTATTTTAATTTTTGAAATATAACTATATGTTCCCAGCAAACCAAAAGATGAAAGTTTTTTCGGGTCGAGCAAATCGACCATTAGCCGAAAAGATATGTCAACATTTAGAAATTAAGTTAGGCCAGGCCAGTATTAGCAATTTTTCTGATGGGGAGATTAAAATTAACATTGAAGAGAATGTGCGGGGTGTGGATGTATTTGTTGTCCAACCAACACATCCTCCGGCAGAGAATCTTTTAGAATTATTGTTAATGTTAGATGCCTTTAAGCGGGCATCTGCTGAAAGGATTACCGCAGTAATACCATATTATGGTTATGGTCGTCAGGACCGCAAAGACGAACCACGCGTTCCGATTTCCGCGAAATTAATTGCCGATTTAATCGTATCAGCCGGAGCCTCAAGGGTCCTAACAATGGATTTACATGCTGAACAAATCCAAGGGTTTTTTAATATTCCAGTTGACCATCTTTATGCAACACCAGTTTTAGTAGAGAATTTTAGCAAATATGATTTATCTAATTTGGTGGTTGTGGCTCCCGATACCGGCAGAGCAAATCGCGCCCGTGGTTTTGCGAAACGATTAGGCGATAAAATTCCCATGGCAATTATTGATAAACGTCGACCAGCACCAAATCAAGCCGAAGTTGTGATGGTTATCGGTGAAGTCGAAAATAAAGATGTGCTACTTTTTGACGATATTATTGATACTGGTAATACTTTGATTGTAGCGGCCGAAGCCCTAAAAAAGCAAGGTGCCCGAAAAATAATGGCTTGTGCAACTCATCCAGTATTTTTGAATGATGCAGTTTCAAGATTAGAAAGTTCTAATATCGCTGAGATTACGATAACCGATACAATTCAGTTGCCAAGAGAAAAGATGAGCAAAAAAATTAATATTCTTTCTGTCTCAAAACTGCTTGCTGAGACAGTTTTGAGAATCCATAAAGGTGAGTCTGTCAGTTCATTATTCATCTAAAACAGAAAAATGTGTGGATTTTTCAAATATACGATAGGCACAAAATCAAATTACACAATATTTTTGCCACTAAGAGTTTTATTAATTCGCATTGGCGTTTTAGCCGATGGCGATTAAGGATAATTTAATTAGATTTGCTGTTGGAGGCAAAATATGGAATACAGTCTAAAAGCAGAAGAAAGAAAAGCCATTGGTACCTCAGCCAGTAAGAAACTTAGACGCCAGGGTTTAATTCCCGGCGTCATCTATGGTCATCGTGATAATCCCTTAAGTATCGTTGTTGCCGAGCGTGAATTTTCTACCCTATTAGAAAAAATCAAAGGGCATAGTCCGATTATTAATTTATCAATCGGTGAAATGACAATAAAGACTGTTCTGAAGTCTTTACAGCGAGAACCAATTTCGAAAAGACTGTTATCTGTTGACTTTCAGCGCATTCACGCAAAAGAAAAAATTACTTTAAAAATTCCGGTAATATTAAAGGGAAGTGCAATTGGCGTAAAAATGGGCGGAATTTTAGACCATCCGCTGCGAGCCATTCCTATAAAATGTGAAATTGAAAAAGTTCCTGAGCATATCGAAATTGATATTAGCGATTTGAAATTAGGCCACTCAATCCATATCGCGGATTTAAAGATTGAAGGTGTTGAATTTATGTTGCCACCGGATACACCCATCGTTTCGGTATTAACGCCACGAAAACTCGTTGAAGAGGCAGTTGCGGTAACCGAAGAAATTAAAGAACCTGAAGTGATAACGGAAAAGAAGAAAGAAGAAGTTGAGACGGCGGAAGCAGAAACCGGTGGGAAAAAGAAGTCAACAGCCGAATCGACTAAAACCTCAACCACTGAAACTAAAAAGTAAATTGATTGTTTTTGGATTAGGAAATCCGACCCGGAAATACAAAGATACTCGGCATAATGTTGGTTTTATGGTTCTGGACCGTCTGGCTCAAAGATACGGATTGCATTTTTCCCATTACACCGATTATCATGTTGCTCAAACTAAAACTAATCAACCCCAGTTGATTCTAATAAAGCCAATGCTCTATATGAATAATTCAGGAATTGTTATTTACGAATATCTGCAGAAACACAACGATAATTTTTGTGTTGTATGTGACGATTTAGCATTACCATTAGGAAAGATTAGAATTCGTAAAAAAGGTAGTGATGGCGGTCATAAGGGATTAGCTTCAATTATTTATTATTTGCAGACCACTAATTTTCCCCGAATTCGTGTTGGTATCGGCAAACCCATAAATACGACTGCAACCGAATATGTGCTAACGAAATTTTCGCCTCAAGAAAAAGTAATACTTAATAAAGTATTAGAAAAGACCTGTGATGCAATTGAAATGATAGAAAGCAACGGCATTGAATTAGCGATGAATAAATATAATCCAATATCTTATGATTTAAATAATCTTTCAGTTATTTAATATAAACTTGGCGCACACGAAAAAGATGAGAGAATTCTAACAATGTTAAAAGTTGGTTTGGTTGGCTTACCTAATGTTGGCAAATCTTCATTTTTCAATTTGTTAACTCATGCTCAGGCACGAGTTGACCTATACCCTTTTACGACAATTGAGAAAAATGTCGGAACGGTAACCGTTCCAGATGAGAGGTTAAAAACCATCAGCGAAATCTTAAAACCTCCTAAAGTCACACCTGCAACCATTGAGTTTATCGATATTGCTGGTCTTGTCAAAGGCGCCCATCAAGGTGAGGGACTAGGTAATAAGTTCTTATCTCATATTCGGGAAGTCAATTTAATATTGCATATTGTCCGAAATTTTGAAGATGAGACCATTCCCCATATTTATAACACAATTGACCCGATACGAGATCTAAAAATTGTTGAGAGCGAATTAGCCTTAGCGGATTTAGAAATTATCTATCGACAAATTGATAAGCAAAAGAAAGAATTACATACTGCAGAAGATAAACATCGTCTTGGAGTTTTAGAATATCTTAAAAACAATCTCATCAAAGAATTCTCAACCCTTAAATTAGAAATGTCGGATTATGAATTAGTAAAAGACCTAAACCTCTTTGCCTTAAAACCAGTAATTTATGCCTTAAATTGTTCTGATAAAAATAAACCTGACCCCAATTTACTACGATCGTTTGGTAATAAAAATGTTTATCTGTTTTCGGCATCATTAGAATACGCATTAGAAGGTTTTGATGAAACAGATAAAGTTGAAATGCGACAAAGTCTTGGTTTATCTCCTCAAGGACCAGCGGGAATTGTTGAAGAATGTTTTAAGCAACTCGATTTAATAAGATTTTATACAATTAAAGGTGAAGAAAGCCGAGCATGGGCAATTAAACGAGGTACCAACATTGTTGATGCGGCAAGAAAAATTCACTCGGATATGGCTGAGGGATTTATCAAGGCCGAAGTTTTACAGTTTGATGATTTAGTGAGCGCAGGAAATTTTTCTAAGGCAAAGGAATTGGGTAAGGTCTTAATTGAAGGTAAAAATTATATCGTAAAAGATGGCGATATAATTTTAATCAAATTTGCTACTCATTAAAAATGCAAAAAATTGTCCCGAAGATTGTAAAATTAAGGAATGTCCTCTTTACTTCTCCTTGGTCGTTTATTGATTCAGCGATGGAATTAAAACAAGAAAAATTCAGACAATCATTAGAAAATTAAACTATTTTTTGTAATGGAATTCTATAATTTAACAACGGAGGCAAAATGGAAAGACAATATGAAGCCGTATTTATTATCTCCTCTAAACTGTCAGAAGAGGAATTAAATAATCTTAAAGACGAACTAAGAAATATTATTGCCCAACAACAAGATGTAAAGATTCTCGAAACAATTTCACAGCAACGAAATTTTGCTTATCCGATAAAAAAAGAAACCAAAGGTACATACTTGACGATTCGCTTTACAGCGCCACCGTCGGTAATCGCTGTAGTTAAAGAAGCAATTAAGCATCGGGAAGATATATTAAGAACTGCATTTCTTAAAAAAGATTAACTAATGACGAATTATAAGATTTCGTCGTATCAGGAATTATGATTGATTTCTCTTAATGATTTTTATAAAAATATGCAGTTCAGAGCGAATTTGATTTTGCAGTATCAGAATAAAAAAGTGCTGCAATCACTTTTATAAAAATC
>JAOABV010000053.1 GCA_026418155.1 candidate division WOR-3 bacterium
GTATTCCAGTATTTGGTGGTTAAGGCATTAAAATATTTTTATGGTTCACCGCACTTACTTTTTGGCGCTTTAATGTTCTTTTCGTGCATTTTAGCCGGCTTAGTTGATGAAGTTTCCGCAATTTTAATTACTATCGGCATTGCAGGAGAAATCTCTCGGCACACGAAAGTGAGCATTATTCCTTATTTATTGGGTTTAGTAATGGCAACAAATGTGGGCAGTGCTGTAACTTTAATTGGTAATCCAATTGGAATTTATTTAGCATTTGCCGGCAAATTAACCTTTCTTGATTTTTTAAGAAATTCAACAGTGATTTCAATCTTATCCGCATTGCTGATTATTGGAATGATAGTTTATATTTATCGGAATCAAATTAAAAGTAAAATTGCAATTGAGAAAAACGAACGCGAAGGTAAATTGGAATTAAAGAATGCCTTATCGATAAAAGAACTGGAATCAAAACTGGAAATAAAAGATAAAAAAGAAATATCCTTAGCCATTATAATTTTTATTGTATTTGTCATATTGGTCATTCTGCATTCGTTTTTAGAACATCTTTTGGGCGTTGAAGAACGGACTGTGCTTTTAGCCACGGTTTTAGCCATTGTCGGTTTTATTGTGTTGCGAGAAGAAGAACGCGGTCGGTATTTTATTGAGAAAGGACCTGATTGGTGGACAATTCTTTATTTCATGTTTCTTTTTGCTAATGCTGCCTGTTTGGAATATACTGGAGTAACGGCAAAAGTTGCCCATATTATTATGAATGCCGGACAACTACTACCTTTAAGATTTATGGGTGATTTAAGTCAAAGTGCAAATGTTTTAACTTTATTGCTTTGGAGTTCCGGGCTACTGTCTGGATTTGTTGATAATCTACCAGTAGTTGCGGCATTAGTGCCAGTTGTGAAAGATTTAATTGCCAGTGGTTTGCCAAAAGGCAATATTTTGTGGTGGAGTCTTTTGATTGGTGGCTGTTTTGGCGGTAATCTGACAATGATTGGCTCTACGGCGAATTTAGTTGCGATTGGCGTTTTTGAACGAAGTTATCGTCGTAAGTTTTCCTTCAAAAATTGGTTAAAACTTGGTATAATTGTTACTTTAGTTACCTTAGTTTTTGCTAATCTCTTCCTGTTAATAAAATTAAGATTTAGCCAATGATATGCTGATGATTCTTGAAAAATGCCTCAGAGAAGAACTATGAAATTTCTCGATGCCAATTGGGCTTCAGGGTCATAAATTGAGTTTCAAATTAAGATTATGCTGAATGTAATCTTAGTTGTGAATGGAGAAAAAATCGTGAAAGATAAAATACAGCCGTTCTTAAATAAAGAACAGCACAAAATTGTCTTAACCGGCTTATTTTCCCTATCAACCGAAGCAAAAACCATTGAAGAAGAAAGATATCAATGGCAAAATCTATTTTCTTTAAGAGAAGAATTTGAACAGAATGGGTTTTCGGTTTCAATTATTACAGAAAAGGGTTCGGTGTTTAATCTTATAAATACGGTGCAAATCATTTCCGCTGAACTTTTAGTATTACCGAAAGAGAAATTTTTGACTTTAGCACAAGATGAGTTTGATGATTTTTTAACCCAATTACCGTGTGCGTTGATATTGTATTAGAAACATTAATGGAGAGAAATTATAATGTTATCATTAAAAAGAAAGGAGCAAAATGACAAGAAGTGAAGAACTGATAAAGCAAGTTTTTGATTATAGTGCTCGGAATTATAATCCGTTGCCCGTAGTATTAAGCCGAGGCGCTGGTGTCTGGGTCTATGATGTTGAAGGGAAAAAATATCTTGATATGCTCTCTTCATATTCCGCATTAAATCAAGGACATTGCCATCCGAAAATTGTTCAGACTCTTAAAGAACAATCGGAAAAATTAACCTTAACTTCACGAGCATTTCATAATGACCAATTTCCCATCTTTTGTAGATATCTTTGTGAAATTACCCGAAAAGATAAAGTGCTTTTAATGAATACGGGTGCGGAAGCAGTTGAAACTGCAATTAAAGCCGCACGCAAATGGGGCTATCTGAAAAAGAAAGTTAAAGAAAATTGTGCTGAGATTATTGTCTGTGAAAATAATTTTCATGGTCGAACTACGACAATTATTAGTTTTTCTTCTGAAGAACAATATCGCTTAGGATTCGGTCCTTACACACCGGGTTTTAAGATTATTCCTTATGACGATTTATCCGCATTAGAAAATGCAATAAATCCCAATACCGTCGGTTTTTTAGTTGAGCCGATTCAAGGTGAAGGCGGAGTTATTATACCCAAACCCGGCTATCTAAAAAAAGCACAAGAAATCTGCCAAAAGCATAATGTCCTTTTTATCTTAGATGAAATCCAAACTGGTTTGGGAAGAACTGGTAAGTTGTTTGCTTATGAATATGAAGATGCCATACCTGATATTTTAATTTTAGGTAAAGCCTTAGGCGGCGGTGTCTATCCCGTTTCTGCAATTTGTGCTAATGATGATATTATGGATGTCTTTACCCCAGGCGACCATGGTTCTACTTTTGGCGGCAATCCTCTGGCGTGTGCTGTAGGAATGTCTGCTTTAGATGTGATTATGAAAGAGAATTTAATTGAGAATGCTCGAATAATGGGCGAATATTTCATTAGTAAATTAAATGCAATTAAATCACCTTGTATTCAAGAAATAAGAGGTAAAGGTTTGTTGATTGGTGTGGAAATAAAAAGAACTTTTGGTAAAGCACGACCATTTTGCGAACAGTTGATGGCTGAAGGCATATTAGCAAAAGAGACGCACGATTATGTAATTCGGTTTGCGCCACCTTTGATTATTAAGAAAGAAGATATTGACTGGGCAATACCGAAAATTGAAAAGGTTTTAACTAAACAATAAGGGATTGGCTGAAATGTGCTACTTGCCTTTATCAAAAATTTATATTAATATATTATGATTATTTATATTATGAAAAAAAATATATTTATATTAACATTTTTATTGTTTGTCGGACTTGCTAACGCCGAGCCGATTAAAGATTGGTGCGGAACTGCGCAAGCACTGGAAGATTTCCGACAAGGCAAATTACAAAACCGACCAACGCTTTCAGGACCGGTCGAATATATTGAGCGACCTCTTTTTCGCATTCACTATACTCGTCAAGGAGTTGATGCAGTCTCAGTTGCTTATGCTGAATCTACTGCCAGTGCGCTTCAATATAGTTGGACAAGATTAGTTGATTCTTTAGGCTGGTTACCACCACCACCAGATTTTGGTTTAGGTGGCGATAACCGCTATGATGTGTATATAAAACAGTTATCATCGGGTATTGCGGGAGTAACTTATCCCGAATACAGTTATACTAATCCTTATCCGAATGGAGTGAGTTCGCACTTTAGAATTACAGTCGGACTTGATGCCAATGGGCTAAAAGGCACGGTCTGCCATGAATTTGTCCACGCAATTGAATTCCGCTACAGTAGTGCGGAAGGAACATGGTGGCTGGAAAATTGTGCGGTTTGGGGAACCGAAGTAGTGTATGACGAAGTTAATGATTACCTGGATTTTTTGGGAACTTCGCCTAATCCGCTTGACAGTCCACATCTGCCAATTACCAGTAGCACGAATCTTTATTGGTATGCTGGCGGTATCTGGCCCATGTTCTTAAGTGAATATTATGGTAGTGATTGTGTGCGGCAAATGTGGATGTATCAAGGACAAATCTCAGGACAAAATACGCTTTCCGGAATTGATTATGTCTTGACTTTCCAATATGGTTCTAATTTAGCAACCGCACTTAAACTATATGCAGTTTGGCGTTATTTTACTGGGATTAGGGCTGATACCATAAATTTTTATAAAGAAGGACATTTAATGCCTTCAGTTCGTATCCTGCGAACACATAATTCATATCCAGCAACAGGTGACCAAGGAAATTATCCAGTATCCAATAACGGCGGAACAAATTATGTGCAATTTCTTAATGGCGGCGGAAAACTTCTTGTTAATTTCAATGCGCAAAGTTTATATCGCTGGGCGTGCTTTGTAGTTGCCTATCGACCCAACAGTCTTTCAACAGTATATGAATTGACCCTTAATTCCCAAGCAAATGGTAGTGATTCTTTTCCGTGGCAGAATATAGACCATTTTGCCCTGATCCCAGTTTTAACCCAATGGGAATATGCTACAGGTAATTTACCATTTAGTTATTCAGCAAGTATCAGAATTCTTCACGATGTCGGGATTGAAAGATTGATTGGTTTTTCAGCAATGGTAGATTCAGGAACTGTCATCAATCCGCAAGCAATGGTAAAAAACTATGGACTTAACTCTGAATCATTTGCTGTGAAACTTACCATTGGCGATTATTATTCTAATATCCGAAACATTTCATTGAATTCAGGTGATTCAAGTTTAATAAGTTTTCCGGTTTGCACTTTAAGGATTCGCAACTATCACGCTTATAAATGCACAACCCTTTTAGCCCAAGATGAAAGACCGAATAATGATTGTATTTCGGGCCAAACATTTGTTCGAGTAAAAGATGCTGGAGCAACTTTAATTATTGAACCGCCAGCAAATATCATTCAAGGTTCATCTATCCAACCAAAAGCCATGGTTAAAAATTATGGCAATATCGCAGAGATTTTTGATATTGAATTTACTATTGGAAATTGGCGAACAATCAAACGAACCAGAATCGGCGCTGGAATCGAGATTGAAGTTGTATTTGATTCGATTTGGTTTGCCAGTGATACTGGCTATTATGTGGTAAAATGCTCAACTAAAATGGTCAATGATGTTGACCCTAATAATGATAGAGTCATTGCTTCTACTTATGTCGCACCAACAGCAATTGCTGAAGAAAATAGAATAGACAATCTGTCAGCGACAATTATTCCAACAGTTCTCTTTAATAATCGTCCAATCTATCTATCTCCAATACGCCAGAATAGTGACTTAGAAATAGAACTATTTAATATGCAAGGAAGTCGAGTTTATTACCAAAAATTAAAGGGAAACTATTTTGTGATAGATAATCTGCCAACCGGTTGTTATATTCTAAGATTAAAGGAAGTTAATAAAATTTTATCTTACAAAACAATTGTTATTAAAAATTAGGGTTTAATTACAAAAAGACAGAAAATCGGTGCCATTGTTTGATTTTGAAGCGGTATTTGAACCGAAGGATTATTTATACTTTTATCAAGATTTTTTAACTGAGAAAAGAACGAAGAGTGAAGTCGAATTCTTAATCCGAGAACTTAAACTGGATAAAGCGATGAAGATTCTGGATTTGGCATGTGGATATGGTAGACATTCAAATCGATTAGCCAAACTGGGTTATAATGTCACGGGTGTTGATATAAACAAAGGGTTTCTTGAAATTGCGAGAAGAGAAGCAAAACAAATGGGCTTAAGCGTAAATTGCATTCTGCAGGATATGTGCAAAACCAAATTTACTGGTATGGATAGAAACCAAGAATCCCTTAAAATTGTGCGGAATGAAGCAAGACAAACAGGTTTAAGCGTAAACTACATTCAGCAGGATATGCGTAAAATCAATTTCAAAAATGAGTTTGATAGAATAATTTTGATGTTTACTTCTTTCGGATATTTTAATGATGCCGAGAACTTTAAGGTTCTCAAAAATATTTGCCAAGCACTAAAATCCAAAGGATTATTTTGTTTTGATACTTTTCATCGAGATGTCTTATTGAGAAATTTTTTACCCTATATTGTATTTGAAAAAGGAAAAGATTTGATGATTGACCGTAATCAATATGACAAAAAGACCAAACGCATTTATAATAATCGAATTGTGATTAGAGATGGCAAGAGAAAGGATAAACCATTTTTTGTCAGATTATATAATCCAGCAGAAATCAAAACGCTTTTATCTGAAGTCGGTATGTACATCTGTAAAATGTTCTCTGATTGGGATAGTAGTCCGTTTAGTTCTAATTCTAAGCGTATGATTATTATCGCTGAAAAGAAATAAGCATGCAGGATAGACATCGGATTCATATTATTGTTTCTGGACGAGTTCAAGGTGTCTTTTTTAGAGATTTTACGCGGAGAAAAGCCCAACTCCTTGGACTTACCGGCTGGGTAAGAAATACGGATGATGGTAAGGTTGAAATTGTTGCTGAAGGCAAAAAAGATAAATTAGAGCAATTAATTGCAGCAGTTAAAATCGGACCCGCATCAGCCAAAGTTACAGACTGTAAGGTCCAATGGCTCGAATGCCGTAATGAATTTATAGATTTCCAAATTGTTTATTAGATAAAGATATTCACCAAATCTTTTCGCCCTAAGTTTCAAATAATAGCAAAGTTTCAATTTTCAAAAGTTTTTGATTTGATTACATATTTGTTTGGCTTTTGGAATTTTGTATTTGTAAATTCAATAAAGACGATAATTAATCTTATAATTGTAAATTCATCAAAGACAAACAATTTTAACTCATTGGTTATCAAGAAACTATTTAAGTGACCGCTTGGTAGGATTTTTAAGTTCGTTCAGGGCAATATTGGATAGGTTAAGGTCTTGTGGGTGATTAATAGGATAAATATCATTATTTTCTAAAGAGAGGAATTAATGGGTTAAATCAATATTTTTTAGAGTAGGATTGACCTATCTGATATGCCACCTGATAAGACGGATATTCGGTAACCTCTGGTTATTAATATGCCAGGAGTAGGTTAGGCTTGGCCTAACCCGACCCTAGCCCCTTAAAGGATTTTTCCTTATAAATTTTCAAAAGTTAGATGCCTAATAAAGTTTTTTCCCCAAAATAGGCATTTTATGTGTCATAGCATTATAGATAGCCATTAAAGGTTAGTTAATGGCAAATTTAGATTAGAAAGGTAGGTGATAAATATGGCAGTGAGAAATGCATTACGCCGAGTTGATAAATGGGATTTGAAACTGAATGGCGATGTTCTGAGCGAGAAAGTCGCGACCTTAAAACCAATGATGAAAGCGCAAATCGAGACTGAATTTCCGGCATTAGTGGAAGTGGAAAATGAAGTCAAAGCAATTCTGGGTGAAATTGGCATCACATCATCCTTAAATCCGCCTTATCTCAATTTTGCCCGAGAGACCTATCGGTTAAGTAAAAGGTTTTTAGGCAAACAACTTTTGCGCGAAGTTGATGCAATAATGGCAAAATGGCTCGCTCGCGGATTTGATAAAGATATTCTCGAACGCATCCGAAATACTGTATTTACCTTAACTGCTTCGACTCTGTAAACAAATTATCAAGGGTGTAATATTGCACCATAAATAATCCGACCTCCATTTTGTCCTTTGAATTAAAAGGATTAAGATGAGGCCGAAAAAAAATGGGTGCGGTCCAGTTCAACCGGCTCGCACCCTGAATATATCTATTAAAATCAATCTATTGTACTTGCTTTAGATTCGTGGATTCTGATTCGACCAGGTTCGACTATCCATAATTTTTCTTTAATATCAATGTTTTTCAAATTAGATAGCAACTGAAATATCAATTGTTTTAGTAATTTAATACTTGAATGTTTAGGAATTCGAATTACAATAATACCACTGGTTTTATTTAAAGGAAATCTGACCGTATCCGCAAAATCTAAATCCAATGTTACAAGACATCGTTCTTCTTTACAACAAACATCATATAAGTACTGGTCAGAACAACCTTGGATATTTTGACTCCGGACGGTTACAACATCAAGACCTTGACTTTCAAAAAGAATCTGAATGCTTTTGCCAAAATTCTCATCGAGTTTAAATTTCATCAAGAAGGAATTTCAACATACCTTTCGCGTGACATTTCTGCACCATAAGCAATGCACGCGCGAATATCTTCTTCGGTCAACTGCGGATATTCGGCAATAATGTCCTGAATGCTCATTCCATTGGCTAATAAATCAAGAATTAAAGAAACCCAAATTCGAGTTCCTTGGATACACGGCTTACCAAAACAGATATTCGGGTCAATCTTGATACGCTGCAAAAGATTATTCGTTGTCATACCATATTGTAATTCAGATACAAAATAAGTCAATATTTTCTTGCAATCTGTTCATCCTAAGATTCGTCTTATGAAAATATTTTATCTTTTATCTCTAAATCTTTGGCGCCTAATTTTTCGATAAGATAAAAGGATTTATTCTGTGAGTTCAGTGTTTTCAGTGGTAGATATTATTGAGACGGGTAATGACGGTTGCTTTGCCTAATAATTCAATAGTCTCAAATAATGGCGGACCAACTGATTTGCCAGTTAAAGCAACTCGGCAGGGATGAACTAAATCTGATGCTTTTAATCCTAATTCCTCAGATAATTTCCTTAACTCGTTTTCCAAGTTTATTGCGGTAAAATCGTCTAATTTTTCAAATCTCCTACAAAGTTCTTTAAGATAGTTTTTAGTTTGGGGTGTTATATATTTTTCTACTGCGGACGTATCATATTTAACATCTTGGGTGTAAAAAGGATAAATCATATCTCTTAGTTCTATTAATGTGCGAACCCGTACTTTGGTAAGGTCTAAGATCTTAAAGAACCTATCTTTGTCCTTGGGGTGAATGTTGATTTCGTCAAGATAAGGGAGAAGTTCCTGAGATAGTTTTTCATTCTCCATATTTTTGATATAGATACTATTCATCCACTCTAATTTTTTGACATCAAAAATGGCATTGGCTTTATTAACTCTTTCTAAAGAAAACAGTTCAATCATTTGCTTACGAGTCATAATTTCTAAGTCGCCACCAGGCGACCAACCGAGTAAGGCTAAGAAATTAATTAATGCTTCAGGTAAATATCCGGCTTTTTTATATTCCCAAAGCGAAAGCGCACCATGGCGCTTGGAAAGTTTTTTCTTATCCGTGCCCAGTATTAAAGGTAAATGGGCAAAATAGGGGATAGGAAACCCAAAGGCTTCATATAATAATATCTGTTTCGGTGTATTCGCAATATGTTCTACTGCTCGGATAATATGGGAAATTTTCATTTCCGCATCATCAATCACAACCGCAAAATTATAAGTTGGTGTCAAATCCGCACGCATTATGATAAAATCTTCAATGTCTTGTGGTTCTTTTTTTATCGTGCCGTGAATAAGGTCTTCGAAAATTACTGATTTGCCGGGAACTAAGAATCGAATTGCTTTGGGACGATTTTCCTTATCATATTTTGCTTTGGTTTCTGCATCAAGATGATAACAGCGTCGGTCATATTTCCAAGCAATTTTTCTCTGCCAAGCATTCTGTCGTTCTTTTTCTAATTCCTCAGGATTACAATAACAATAATAGGCTTTTCCTTCAGTCAACAGTTTTTGGGCATAATTACGGTAAATTTCCAGTCTTTGGGATTGGAAATAAGGACCCTCATCCCAATCAATGCCCACCCATTTAAAACCTTCAATTATTGCCTGAACCGATTCTTGGGTTGAGCGCGTAACATCAGTATCTTCAATTCTTAAAATAAATTTGCCGTTGTGGTGCCGAGCAAATAACCAATTATATAATGCCGAGCGGACCAAACCAACATGAACCGCACCAGTTGGACTTGGTGCGATGCGCACACGAATCTCTTGATTAGTCATATTTAATATAGTGATTATACAAACTTATAAATAAAAATCAAGAAAGTTAGATAATAAAATGTTTATTTATAAATGCGCGAACCGACTTGAGATATTTTTCAAATTTAAAAGCCAAATATTTATTTTTAAACGCCATATAAAGAATGAGTTCAACCGGCAATCTATTTTGAGTAGCAGGAACTTAACTTGAGCGATCTTTGGATAGTCTTTCTATCAAATTGGTTGTGCGACCTACATATAATTTATTATATTTACATTTCAAAATATAGGATAGTGTATAATATTTTGTGTAAATTTTAGTTTGATATGTTGAAGAAAATAGATAATGGGAAAATAAGTTTGAATGGAAGAAAAGAAATTACACAAAAATCTTGACGCTACCCAATATAGACATAAAACATTTTATTTGACACGGAGAGGGTGGGATTCGAACCCACGGCACGGTTTTACCCGTGCGACCGCTTAGCAAGCGGGCGCCTTAGACCTATCTCGGCCACCTCTCCAAAAAAATAGGGAACCGGAAATAGTAAATAGGGGATAGTATACAATAAGCATCTCATTCTTGAGTCAATGCTTCATAAATCTTTTTTCTCAATGCAGAAAGCATTTTTATTACGGCAAGATTATCAGATTCAAGTTTATTTACAGTATTAATGATTACAGGTTTATCATACCTTTTCACTTTCTTGATAACTTGTAACCAATTATCAGTTTCTTTTGCTTCGCGATAGGCAATTTTCAAAATTCGGTTGAATTCTTTACTACTACCACTGCTATGTCCTTCAGCAATATTTGCGCAGACTGATGTAGAAGAACGTATTATTTGTTTTCCAATGAGTTCAGTGGCTGGTCCCGGCGGTAACAAATCAATGAAATCCACGATTTCAGACGCAACTTGTAATGCTTGTTGCCATACGGCCAAATCTTTGTAATCTTTTATCATTTCTTACCATTCCCTGTTCGCTGTTTCCTGTTAACTAACACGGAGGGCGAGGGATTCGAACCCACATTCCCATTACTGGGAGCCGGATTTCAAGTCCGGTGCCTTACCAAATTAGGACTAGCCCTCCGTTAATTTTACCCAATTGTAAAAGAACAATAATGTTTATTTAATCTTTACCAGTCGTCATTTTCCGACATCTGGTCAACTAATATAATTTACTGAAATCCTTTCAAAAGTCAATGTCTAATATTGGCTGATGGCTTATGGCTGATAGAGTTGTGGTTTATCTGGAACCAACTAATATCCTTGCAAGGTTTTAATCGTTTTTTTAATCTGTCTTATACAACTATTGATATCCTTATTAATTTCTTCTCCGGAGAAACGCAAAATTGACCAACCTCGACTTGTTAAATCATTATCTCTTTTACGGTCTTTAATTCGGGCTTCTTTTGAGGAATGATATTTTTCACCGTTACATTCAATATTAAGTTTGCCATCTCGACAAAAAATCGCGAAATCTAAACAATATGGTGTTTTAGTTTCATAGACAAAAAATTGTCTTTCCGCCAGAATTTTTTCGCGCTTCATTTTTTTGTATAATATTTCTTCAATCGGACTGGTGCACCATAAATCATTAATTTCTTTAGCAGAGAAAAGTTTTGACAGAGTTGTCGGAATAAAAGTAATTCTTCGCCAACGTTTACTTACTATCAGTTGGGGAAGCGGTTTAATTTCATCAATTGTTAATTTGTAATAATCATCATTAGCATGGAGGTCTTCTTTTTCTTCGGGAAGTAATTTAATACGTTTAACAATTTCAATGTTTTTTACTTTAGCATAATATTTAACCGAATATTTTTCTTCACCAAAGATTTTAGGGAGATAAAAAG
>JAOABV010000054.1:0-8249 GCA_026418155.1 candidate division WOR-3 bacterium
GTTTTATTATTAACCGTATTTATCGGGTTTAATAATTATATCTCATCACAAGGTCTGCTTAAAATTTATCAGATTGATGTTAATCAAGGCGATGCCGCATTGATTGTTTCTCCGACTAATAAATATGTGTTGATTGATGCGGGTCACATCTCAGGTAATTATGGCGATACGGTTTTTCAGTTTCTTAGAAATCTGGGAATTTCTCATTTAGACCATATTATTGCCAGCCATTATCACGAAGACCATATTGGCGGTATTCCTCAAGTAATAAACAGATTAGGTGGTCTTGATTCAATTTATGGCTGGTGTTATGACTATGGTGACACCTACACTTCAGCAACTTTTCTTAATTATAAAAATGCAGTTGGTAATAAACGAAGAACTATTGGCTTAGGTGAAACGCTAAATTTAGGTGGCGGTGCCTTTATGGTCTGTATTGCGCGAAATGGAAAATTAATGAATGGTGATAGTGTTTCTTCCCTTTCGATTGATTATCAGAACTATCGCTCTATTGTTTTGTTATTAAAATATGGTCTTTTTGAATTTTACACGGGTGGCGATTTAACTGGTAGTAATGACGAACGTAATGTTGAAACCAAAGTCGCACCCTTAATTAGAGATGTTGATATTATCAAAGTAAATCATCATGGTAGTAGAACCAGTTCTAATTCAACATTTTTAGATTCATTGCGTCCTGAAGTTGCAATCATTTCTCAGGGCACACATCCTCCTAACACCTATGGCCATCCTCATCAAGAAGCAATAAATCGCCTGGTTGCACGAAATTGTTATATCTACCAATTGAATGACAATCCGCAAGGTGGCACATTTTCAATTCCTGATTCGGGCAAAATCTTAAATACGACCGCAGTAATTACTGTTAATAATTGGGAATATATTATAAATCGCGATACTTATCCCATAGACGGCGTGAACCGTGATGGTGAAGTAATGCGGATTTTATATCCGAAAGACACAATCCCTGAAGGAATATTAGTTAAACCAAAAGTCCGAATTAGAAATCGCGGCAATACAACTGAAATGTTTCCCATAAGATTTAAAATCATACCTGGCTATAATCAAATCAAAACGATTACTAATCTAATGCCCGATGATTCGATTGATGTTGAGTTAGATACAACTTGGCTTGCGGTTCGAGGAAATTATCAAATCTCCTGCTCAACTGAAGTGCCGAGAGACATTGCTTCCCATAACGATAAAAAGACCGCATTACTCACAGTATCTTTTTATGATACAGAATTAAAAGACATTATTAAGCCGACTGTTAATGAAACACTCTTTACAACTGAAACCCTTCGACCTAAAGTTATTATCAAAGATAATTCTGCATATAGTTATCCCTCGTCAGTTAAGGTCTTTTTCCAAATTAGGAATAATTCAATCTATTTAGATTCTATGCCCCGAATTCTTAATCCAGGCAAGACTGATACGCTAATCTTCAAACCCCTAATTCTTTCTCATTTAGAGACTGGAACTTATCGGTGCTCCAGTTGGATAAGACGACAGAATGATTTAGTGCCAACTAATAATTATAAAGCATTATCATTTGTAGTTAAAAACCAAATATTCACAACTTGGGAGAGTTTACCTTCTGTTCCCTTGGGCACAAAAGCAATTAAAGATGGCGGATGTCTTGTTGCAGATACCACAAAAATTTATGCTTTGAAAGGAAATAATACGCGTGAATTCTATGCTTATAATCCTAAAACCAGAATTTGGCAACCAAAGAGTTCCATACCTTATAGTCCATTTAATACAAAGAATGTGAAAAAAGGTGGCGCAATGACTTATGGTGAAGATGCTTTAGGTAATAAAGTAATCTATGTCTTAAAAGGAAACAATACTTATGAAATGTGGCGTTATTATATTGAGGGTGACTCCTGGCAGTTGATAACAGGTATGTTAGGACAAGCAGTTAAAGCCGGCTCAAGCATCGCTTATGCCGTAACTGCTAATGATAGTAAATATGTCTATTGTCTCAAAGGTTCCAACAAGAACTATGAATTTTTAGCCTACGATGTCTCTCAAAACCGCTGGACATACCGTAAAAATGCACCTGCTGGGTCAGATGGAAAAAGATTTAATGATGGCAGTGGTATTGTTGCAGTCGGTGAGACAATTTATGCCTTAAAAGGTGGTGCCAAATATAATGAGTTCTACTGTTACGATATTAGAGCAAATGATTGGTTTGAGATTGAAAGTTTACCCCAAAATCATCCTGCAATAGGACGAAGAAAGAAAGTAAAATCAGGTGGAGCAATAACCTTCGATGGTGCTAATCGACTTTATGTTATTAAAGGTGGTGGAACACAAGAGTTTTGGTGTTATGAAATCAATCACCACAGATGGATACCATTAGAAACAATACCTAAGGGTAAATCAGGTATAAAAGGTGGCATCAAAAGTGGTGGCAGTTTAACTGCATTAGCCGGCAAGATTTATTGTCTAAAAGGTAATAACACTTATGAATTTTGGCGATATAATCCAGAAGAAATATCAAATATCAAATATCAAATATCAAATATTTCCCAAGGAATACAAAGCCCCTCAACAGGAATATTCAATTTCAATCTTGATGTCAACCCAAATCCTTTGATTAGACTGGCAACAATTAGATACTCGGTGTCAACTGCCAGTAAAGTCTCAATTAAACTCTATGATGCAACAGGAAGATTAGTTGAAACGCTTTTAGACGATAATCTCAACGCTGGAATTTATACAACAACCATCCCAACAAGCCGTCTGGCAAAAGGTGTCTATTTCTTAAGGTATCAGGATAATTCAAATCAGAAACAAATAAAATTAATAGTCACAAATAGATGAAAATTCAGAGTACGATTACCGCGATCACAAAGTTATTGTTTCCATCTGTAAGTAATCGTTGTAATCAATAATGGTGCTAAACGATAAATTAGATGATAATAAAACTAATCTCAAATGATGCTCATTTTCCTATATCAAAGTATGATTACAGCATTTATTGATGTAAATCTATTGACTGAGGGTCATTTTTAGATAAAATCTACACAATGGAAAAGTTATGTTTTATTTTTCCCGGACAGGGTTCACAATATGTTGGGATGGGTAAAGATTTGTATGATTCATTTAATCGGGCAAAAGAACTTTACGACACAGCCGAAGATATTTTACAACTTAATATAAAAAAATTATCTTTTGAAGGCCCGGCTGAATCTTTACAAAAGACGATTTTTACCCAACCGGCAATTTTAGTCCACTCAATTGTTTGTTTTGAAATCTTAAAAGATTTAGGTGTAGAACCTCATTTAGCCTGTGGTCATAGTTTAGGCGAATATACCGCTTTATACAGTGCTGGCGTTTTAAGTTTCGAGTCAGTCCTCAAATTAGTAAAGAAAAGAGGCGAATTGATGTTTCAAGAAGGTGAAAGAAAACCCGGGACAATGGCAGCAATACTTGGTCTTGCTGATGATGTAGTGACGGAATTATGTAACGATACTCTCGGAATAGTTGTGCCGGCAAATTTTAATGCGCCAGGCCAGATAGTTATTTCAGGTGAACCTGAGGCTGTAAAACAAGTTTGTGAAATGGCAACACAGAAAGGTGCCTTAAAAACAATTATGCTACCTGTGAGCGGTGCTTTCCATTCACCATTATTAGAGGAGTCAGCCGAGAATTTTAAGGAATATTTAAAATCATTTGAGTTTTATCCGCCTAAATTTCCGATTATTCCCAATCGCACAGGAACTGTTACAGATAAAATCGAAGAGATTCGCCAAGCCTTGGAAGAACAATTGATAAATCCGGTATTATGGACCAAATCAATCCAAAGTGCCCAAACCCTTGGATTTACTACATTCCTTGAAGTTGGTCCAGGTCGTGTGTTGTCCGGTTTAGTAAAAAGGATTGATAAAACATTAAAGGTAATGAATATTGGCACCGCAGAAGAATTAAATAACTTTAACTTGAAGTAATTTATTAAAAAAGGAAGATTTGAGTTAACTATGCGATTAAACTTGAGCACCTTAAAACTAAAAGCATTACTTATTTATTTTTAGTATAAGGAGCGTTATGGATAAATTGATACCTTTATTTATGGCAATACCAATTGGTAGTGCTTTTATAATTTATTTAATCGGTTCTATATTAAAAGCACGAAGTCGACGATTTGCTGATATCTGGTCATTACTTGCAGTTCTTATATTGCTTTTGTTTTCGATTTATTTCTTATTTCAAGCTTCATTTCGTTCTCCAATCCTTTTCTTTATGGGCTCTTGGCGGCCACCGATTGGCATTACACTTGTGCTGGATGGCCTTTCGTGTTTTATTCTTTTAATTATTAATTTTATTGCGCTGATGGCAGTTTTGTTCTCCATTGATTATATGGAAAAATTTACCGCCAAATATAAATTTTATGCCTTACTAATGCTTTTAATTGGTGGGATGAATGGGATTGCAATGACTGGTGATTTATTCAATTTCTATGTTTTTTTAGAAATCTCGGCAATTGCTTCGTATGTCTTGGTTAGTTTTGGCGTGGATTCAATGGAATTGGAAGCAGCATTTAAGTATATGGTCTTAGCCAGTATCGGCTCAATTTTTATTTTGTTGAGTATTGCCTTATTATATGCCCGGACTGGCACCTTAAATATGGCTGATATTAGCCAAACACTTGCCAATAATCCTAATGCTCCATTTCTCATATTAATTTCCGTGCTTTTTATTATTGGTTTTGGACTCAAAGCAGCTTTAGTGCCATTTCATGCTTGGCTTCCTGATGCCCATCCTTCAGCACCAGCACCAATTTCCGCTATGCTCTCTGGAGTAGTGATAAAAGTCCTCGGTGCTTATGGTTTAGTGAGAATATTTTATAATGTGCTTGGTATGTCTCATAGTGTTTCGTTAATCATATTAATCTTATCCGGGCTTTCCATGCTTATTGGCGTCATTTTACAATTAGGGCAGACCGATATAAAACGACTTTTAGCCTATTGTAGTATCAGTCAAATCGGCTATGTGCTTTTAGGATTGGGATTAGGCACACCCTTAGGCATATTAGGCGGTCTCTTCCATCTACTAAATCACGCCGTGTTTAAGTCTTTATTATTCTTTAACTCAGGAGCAGTGGAATACGAGACTCATACTCGAGATATTACGAAAATGGGTGGTATTAGTCAAAAGATGCCTATTACAAGTTTAAGTTGGTTTATTGGTTCATTTTCCGCCTCAGGAGTTCCGCCTTTTAACGGTTTTTGGTCAAAATTAATTCTAATTATTGCCGCAGTCCAAGCCCAACATTATGTTTTAGCCGGCATTGCCGGGATTGCCGCGATTTTAACATTAACCTCATTTGTTAAGGTTCAAAGACAGGCATTTTTAGGTTCATTACCAGAGCATCTTGCGAAAATAAAAGAAGTGCCAATAACTATGACCGCAACTTTAATTATATTAACGGCCCTATGTGTCTCGATGGGAATTATGCTGATACCATCAATCCGACAGATTGTCTTAGATTCAGCCCAAAATGCGATTCTGATTGGAACCGATTATGCTAAAATTGTCTTCGAAAGGGCATTACAATGACGAAGAATCCTTCACAACTGGTTAAAACCCTTAGGAGGCAATAATGATTTTATGGAACACAATTAATATCGGGTTTGTCGTTCCAACAATTGTGCCTTTAATTGTTGGATTATTAATTCTCTTCTATCCGAAACGACATTTTACATCGTGGAAAAATCCGGTCTATTTTTTAACAGTCATAACCACCGCATTCATTTTTACTGATAGTTTATATTTATTGATTAAGAGCCAATGGCGAATGAGTTTTGGAAATTACCTATTAGCATATCCTTTTTCCAGTTCTGTTTTATTGGCAACTCTCTTATTGGGATTTTTAATCGCACTTTACTCTTATAATCAAAAGAAAAAGAGTTACTTCACTTATCTTTTATGGACGATTTCCGCATCATCTTTAGCCATTCTCTCAAATAATTTAATTATATTGTTATTAGCCTGGGGCGGAGTTGCAGTTTTGCTTTATCTACTCATTAGTTTAGGGAAACCTGGTGCGGAAGTTCCAGCATATAAAGCTTTGGTTATGGTTGGTGGTTCGGATATTTTGATGCTTATCGGCGCTGCACTTATTTATTACTTGACCGGCACCTTAACAATGAGTGAAATTTCCATTTCCTTAACTGGTGCATTACCAATTCTTGCTTATATTTTATTACTTATTGGGTCTTTAACCAAAGCCGGGGCAATGCCTTTTCATACCTGGATTATTGATTCAGCCGAAAAAGCCCCGGTTTCAGTTATGGCATTACTACCTGCGGCTTTTGATAAATTATTAGGCATATACCTCTTAGCCCGTATCTCATTAGATTTATTCAAGGTTTTATCAGGTTCAGCAATGTCTATTGTCTTAATGATAATTGGCAGTATTTCTATTATTGCCGCAGTCTCAATGGCATTGGTCCAAAAAAATGTGCTAAAACTTTTGAGTTTTCATGCGGTTTCCCAAGTCGGATATATGGTTTTAGGTATTGGCACCGGAGTTCCAATTGGTATTATCGGCGGTCTTTTTCATATGATTAATAATGTGATATATAAATCAGCCTTATTTTTAGGAGCCGGTGCAGTTGAAGAAAAAACCAATGAGACCAGTTTAGAAAAACTTGGTGGATTAGCCAGATATATGCCGATAACCTTTTTGGTAATGTTTATCTCTTCAATGGCGATCTCTGGTATTCCGCCCTTAAACGGATTTGCTTCCAAATGGCTCGTGTATCAAGGAGTCATTGAAGTAGCCAAAACTCATTCTTATGCGATTTTCTTTTTAGTTATTGCGATGTTTGGCAGCGTTTTAACCTTAGCGTCTTTTCTTAAGGTTCTCCATTCAACTTTCCTTGGCGAAAAATCAAAAGCAATTCCGAAAGTCAAAGAAGTTGGCTTTGGTATGATTTTTCCGATGGTGATTTTAGCATTTTTCTGTATTGTGCTCGGCATCTTTGCTAATTTACCAATCAATTATTTGTTCCGTGTAGTTTTTGCAACTTCAGCAACAGCAATAGGAATTTGGAATTCGGGCCTGGCAACAATTCTTATTATCATCGGCATTGTGTTAGGTTTTATCATCTATCTCTTGAGCAAACAATGGAAAGTCAGAAGTTCTGAAGTATTTATCGGTGGCGAAGTCATATCGCCTAAACCACAAGCAGTTCTCTCCTTACCTGATGGTGTAGACACTATCACCGGAGTTGTTGACCTTGATGAAGCAAAAATTCCAGGCACATATTTCTATGATTCTATAAAAAAGATTAAACTTATCGACGACACCTATCGGGTTGCAGATAATAAATTCTTTGATATTTTTGAGCAAAGCAAGAAATTAATCTCATTAGTAATTCGAGCCGGTAAAATAATTCATAACGGATTATTACAAACCTATCTGGGCTGGTTGTTTTTAGGCGGTATTGCGGTAATCGCAATCTATCTAATACTGCTTTTAAGATAAAAGTTTAACCTTAAATTGTCTTACACCACTATCGGAGCGAGTTGTTTTTAGAATTCTTTGTTTTAAGTAAATATTGACAGCGATATCTAACGATGACAGCAATTATTATTTACAGCAGTCATCTTTTCTGCCACGCATTAATCCCAGTTATTGTTACAGCGCAATCTTTTGCCCACTTATTCTAAATTCAATAATAAAAGACCTCTAAAAAGTTATACATATCGTCAGAGTAAAATTCAAGGAGAATTTTGCTATATTTATTTGAATTTCAAAGAGTTAAATTAACACAACGCCATTTTGATGGTATGACTCCCTCCGCTGGTGGCTGGGTCAATTATGTTTCCTAAAAGGGTTATTAAAAGAGAATAATGGAAGTCTTTTATAAGTTCACTTTAGAATAGGTCTAATAAAGTATTGGTTAACTTATCTTTTAGTTAGTATTTTAACCGCTCTTAAAGTGAGTGTTATACTGAGCAGAAAAGGCCGTTATTCACCAGATAAAATAAAGAGCCATTGAATAAGTCATCTTCTCTAAGCAAAAAGTTATAGATATTGATTGCCAGTTATTGGAAGTTATGCTTAGTTTTCTGCTCGATTAATTTGTTTTTATTATTTTTCTTGTTAATGTCGTATTAAGAGTTTTCATGGTACAGAAATATATTCCGGCATTAACTTTTTCACCTTTGTTATTTCTACCATCCCATTGAACTGAATATTTGCCTGCTGGTTTAGTTTC